>JAJPZL010000370.1 GCA_021204375.1 Bacteroides sp. | reverse complement strand
GTAAATAATTTAATAAAATCGCATATCATCCCTTTACCACAAAGAGATAATACGCGATACTATGCAAGCAAAATGAAAATTGATTAAGGAATCAGTAAACCGTCTGTGCCCTGTTTCTATATTTAAAAGAGATTGTAAAGTTGGGTAAGTGGCAATTTGACAGCCGGTTCACAGGAGATGAGCTTACCATCTACAAATACCTCGAACGTTTTATGGTTCACTTCAATATCGGGAAGATAATTATTCAGCTTCAGGTCGCTTTTGGAAACAACCCGGCATCCCCTTACAGCCCTGGCAGCTTTATTTAAGCCATATCCTGCCGCATTCTCTAAAGACGCCTCTGCAACAAACACACAGGCGTTTTTTCCGGCTGCTTTACCGATACCTCCGAACATGGGGCGTGGGAAGTAGGGTTCCGGTGTAGGAATAGAAGCATTAGGATCACCCATCTGTGCATAAGCGATCATCCCGCCTTTGATAATAGTTTCAGGTTTGGTTCCGAAAAAAAGCAGGTTTACAAAGTACCAGGTCGGCCATTTTACCCTCTTCTACTGATCCTACCACGTGTGAAAGTCCATGTGCCAGGGCAGGATTAATAGTATATTTAGCCACGTAGCGTCTTACTCGGAAGTTATCCGAACCACTACCTGTATCTTCCGGAAGAGCTCCACGTACCAGTTTCATGCAGGATGCGATCTGCCAGGTACGGCATATCACCTCTCCTACCCGGCCCATCGCCTATGAGTCGGATGTAAAAATAGAGATAGCTCCCATATCGTGCAGAATATCTTCGGCCCCGATGGTACCATTACGGATACGACTTTTGGCAAAAGCTACATCCTCCGGATTGTTAGGGTCCAGGTGATGACAGATCATCAGCATATCCAGATGCTCGTCAAATGTATTGATACTGTATGGATTAGTAGGTGTGGTAGAAGAAGGCAGTATGTTAGCTACTCCACATGCTTTGATAATATCCGGTGCATGTCCACCCCCGGCTCCATCTGTATGATAGGTATGAATAGTACGGCCGTTAAAAGCCCGGATAGAGTCTTCCAGATATCCGCACTCATTGATAGAATCAGTGTGAATACATACCTGCACATCGTGCCGGTCGGCAACGTTCAAGCAGCAATCAAGGGCTGCGGGGGTGGAACCCCAGTCTTCGTGAAGTTTCAGTCCGAGAGCACCGGCTTCAATCTGACTGATGAGTGCACCGGGTTGGCTGGAATTTCCTTTATCTAAGAAGCCGAAGTTAATGGGAATATGATCGGTAGCCTCCATCATCTTACGGATATAGAAAGGATTTACCGTACAGGTAGTAGCATAAGTACCGGTAGCAGGCCCTGTACCTCCTCCCACAAATGTGGTAACCCCGGAAGCCAACGCCTCATCTGCCTGTTGAGGAGAGATATAATGCACATGGGTATTAATGGCTCCGGCTGTCAGGATCTGCCCTTCGCCCGAAATTACTTCGGTAAGAGTACCAATGATCATACCCGGGGTTACTCCAGGCTGGATATGAGGGTTACCGGCTTTCCCTATTCCGTGGATCTTCCCATCCTTGATGCCTATGTCAGCTTTGTAGATACCTGTGTGATCTATAACCAGTACGTTGGTAATAACAAGGTCGAGAACTTCCTCTTCTTTAAAACCGGAGGTTTGTCCTATTCCGTCACGGATCACTTTACCACCTCCGAAAACACACTCTTCACCGTATACGGTATAATCTTTTTCTACCTCTATTTTAAGGCCTGTATCGCCTAATGTCATTTTGTCGCCTGTAGTAAGGCCGTACATATCGGCGTATAATTTTTTATCTATTTTTGCCATAGTTGCTACTGATTACTGAATAAAACCTTTCTCTTTCATGGAAACCAGAATGTCATCTTCACGCCCTTCATAGGCTCCTCCCACCAGATTATTACCGCCATAGATAAGCTTCTGCCAACTAATCTCTACCAGTTCTACCGTCTTACTCTCACCCGGTTCAAAGCGTACGGCTGTTCCGGCAGGTATATTCAGGCGAAACCCGATCGCTGCCCGGCGGTCAAATTTCAGGGCCCGGTTAGTCTCTGCAAAGTTACAGTGCGAACCTACCTGGATACTGCGTGTACCAGTGTTGAGAACCTCCAGTTCCACCACTTTACTTATAACACGGCTTTTAAGCAAATAAGGAAAGCCACTCCGTTCATGTTCCTTCGTAAAAAACACCTGGATAGAAGCCCGCCGTGCATTATATACGTGAGTCTGGAACTGCCTGATCTCTTTAAAGTTTGTCAGATACACCTCCATTTTTTGTATCAGGGTATTCATCTGTTCCAGCGTACTCCCGTTGGGCAAAGTAGCATTGATACTCAGTATAGTCTCCTCATTACGGGTAAAATAACTCCCGTTATATACTTTCTGTATAAAAAGACGTAATGTACCTCCCAAAGCCTTATCTAAGGTCGGTTTTATACTCTCTTTGTAATACCCATTCCCCAATGTTTTACTATAGATCTCTCCTGCCTTCCCTTCTTTATCTATCTTGTCAGGCAACATAAAAACCGGTAATCCGAACAGCAACACCAATAACACACAGGCAGCTATACGAAAGCGGACCATCTTACCGATAAGCCACCGGTAAAAGCGGGTAATATAGACAGCTACTCTCTTCAAAAAGAGACTGCGCCGTCCTCTTCTTCTCTGACCCAGACCACTCTTCTTAATGAATGCAGGAACAAAAAAGAGGGCTACAAACAGAGAAACAGCCAAATTAATAATGATCACTCCAGCAAAATCCTGTAAATTAAGCCTGATCTTTTCATCCAGAAAGAAAATAATGACCAGCGCCCCCATAGTGGTCAGGGTAGCTGCCAGGATAGAAATAAACGCCTTCAGGTTCCGTTTATGGAGGATATGATCGGTCATTACGATCGTACTATCAATGATCAGGTTGAGCGATACCGTAATACCAGCCAGCGAGTACAACTGCATCTCCAGCCCGAAGAGATAGTAAAAAATAACCGCGACTGCAATATTAACCCCCAGGCTTACCACGATCAGAAAAAGATACCTCGGACTCAGCGTAATAATAAACACAAAAACAAGCAGAATAATTATCGTCAGGATGGTACGGAAATAGATCTTATCCAATTCCTGCTGAATATACTCCGTCGCATCATAATTATTAATGATCCGGTACCCCCCAGGAAAAGCAGCACTGATACGCTCCAGTTCCTCCTTTATCATCTTACCCAACTGAAGTTGATTAGCACTCTCTTCCGCAGTTATATTCAGGTAGATAGAGTTAAGTCCGTTTATACGGTAATAACTCTGGGGTTCCTGCTCCACCCTGACCACCTGTACCAGTTCATCCAGGGTAATGATCTTCCCCTCTCTCACTCCCACCTGTATCCGGGAAGGATCAAAAGAGAGATCCTTATCCTCCGGTAACAAAGCAAGACGGATCCACTCCTCATTTCCCGCCCCTGTTTCGCGGTTAAAGATCCCCAGGAACTCTTTATTGTAATAACGTCCGATAGCTCCCCGTATATGATCCAGGGAGATCCCCAGCACACTTAAACAATCACTATCAAAAGTAAGCCGCCACTCCATCGGAGTAGCTCCGCTCAGGGCCACCTCATACACTCCCTCTATCTGTGCCAGCCTGCTTTTGATATGATCTTCCGCATACTGGAGAATGACCACAGGCGAAGCCGGTGCATTGACCGTATAAGTCAGGAAAGGTCGTGAAGCTTCGTTATCAGAGTGCTGTAAAGTAATATAAGGATAAGTAACCCCATCCGGCAATATAGGCCACGTCTGCCGGATAATGGTCGAAGCCTCAAAACGCACCACATCCATATCCGCATGCTTATCCAACTGAAGGGTAATACTTCCTCCCCCGTTCCCGGAGTTAGAATGTATACTACGAATACCCCGGATACGGGCCAACATAGCCTCTAATTTACTGGTAGTTTCCATCTCCACCACTCTTGCACTATTTCCCGGCATACTGAAACGGACAGTAAGTCCCGGCAGGGTACGTGTCGGAGCCAGCTTTACCGGCAACCTCGGGATCAGGGCGATCCCCACCAGAGCCACACATAAAAATGCTACCAGCAAAGAGAACGACGATATGACCCGCTTTTTACTCATCTGTACGAGCTACCGCTAAAATCAAATTTATCCGAAAGCGAAATACCGCTTCCGAAATCAAAAAGGGTCAGTTTACGGATCTTATAATAACTCAGCCAGTAACTCTGTAAAGCCGAAATATACCCCCATTGTGCCTCCTGCTGACGACTCAAAGCCAGTGTCAGCGTACTCAGGTCCGACTTTCCGATAATAAATCGCTGCATCGTCTCCTGATAAGCCAGAATAGCCAGATCCAAAGCCTCTTCCGCACTCCGTATCAGGTTTTGCTGAATATTAAAATCATTCACCGTCATAATGACCTCCTCTTCTACAGAGATCTCCTCCTGCCTGGCCTGTATCTCTATTACATTCAGGTTATTCCGTGCTATGTTGTATTTTCCTTTCCGTACTCCCCAGTCAACCAGCGGAATACTCATACTGACCGACACCAGATCCTGTTGCAAAGGATTCCGGTAAGCATCCCCGAACGATTCAGCCACCTGGTTAAAACCAATACTGGCACTTATCTGTGCATTTAACATCGACTCCTTCCGGGTCCTGTCCACCGTCTGCTGAGCCTCCAGTACATCCTGCCTCATCCCCAGAAAAGAGGGATTATTCTCCCGGGCAAAGGCCAGCGCCTGATCCACTGGGATCAAGATCTCAAGCGGGTGTCCCGGCAACTCCAGCTCAATCTCCGTATTCCGGTCCATATTCAGAAAAGAGGCCAGGGAGAACATCGCCCTTTTAAGCGACATCCAGGCAGTCTGCACCTTATTTTCCGTATTTACACGATCCAGTTTCAGTGTCAGCAGCTCCGCCTGCGTAATAGCAGCTATCTCGTACCGGTGCATACCGATCCTATACAACGTATCCGTAGCAGCCAGGTTATCTTCAGCCATTTTAAACTCCGTTTGTGCCAGTGCCAGGTTAAAGAAATAATTCGTCGCAGTCTCCGCCACCGCCTCCGTATTATAGATAAACTGCTTTTTTACCTTCTCATACCTCAACGGCTCAATCCGCCTCTCCTATTTAAAAGCGTTGTAACCGATCAGACTCTGCGAATAGCCCACCTGAAAAGGTACTGAAGTATACTGAGTAGTCCTGTTACGCCCGAAATTCCGCAGATACCCCAGATCCGTATTGACAAAAAAGGTCCCTCCTGTCAGGTCAAAATTCTGCCTGGCATTCAGCTGTCCGTAAGCATAAAAAGATTGCTGGGTACGATACACATCCACATCATTCTCAGAATCGTACCGTTTGGTAATATCCCGGCAATATTGCGCAGGGGTCAGGTTCAATGTCAGGCTGGGCAAACGATTCGCCTTATAGGTACGATACTCCCAATAGCCTGATAAGAACATATTCTGTGCCCGGAACGCCTCCAGAGAACTATCATTAGCCAGTTCAATCGTCCTGCGCAGATCCATCCTTACCCGGTTCTGGCTCCTCAATGAACAAACCGATACCAGGCAGCAACCTATCACTATATATAGAATACCTCTTTTACCCATAACTAATCCTTTCGTTCGTTAGATATCACCTCGTTCTTCCTATAAATAAACCAATATATCAGGGGAATAATAAATAAACTGACTAAAGTACCCACCGTCATCGTCCCTATCATGGCAATAGCCAGCGGTTGTTGCAGTTCCGAGCCCATATCCCGGGTGAAGAGCAGCGGTACCATAGCAAAAACAGTAGTCAGCGAAGTCATAATGATCGGGCGAAGCCGCCTTTTACCCGCTGTATGGATAGCCTCCATCAGAGGAGTCCCCTTTTTACGGAGTTCATTCACAGCATCCAGTTTCAGGATAGAATCATTGATAATGATCCCGCAGCTCACGATCATACCGATAGCCGACATCAGGTTCATCGTATGCCCGCACACCCATAAAAGGAGCAGTGCAAAAGCAATATCGACCGGGATCTCCGCCAGTACGATCAGCGGTTGCAAAAAACTCTCAAATTGAACCGCCAGGATAAAATACATCAACAGCACAGACACCAGCAGGATTACCACCAGTTCACCCAGCATCTCTCTGTTCGAGAAGACAGCCCCCGAGAAAGCCACCTCCTAGGTCCCGGTTTGCCGAACCTCTTCCCGTAGCGCAGCGATCAACTCTTTCTCCTTCTTTACCCCATAGAAACTATACGGAATATACTCCCCGTTACGTCCCGCCCGGATGCTCTTCAGATCTTCCGAATAACTCACCCGGACCAGATCCCGCAACTGAATATACCCTCCGGACAGAGTAGGGACCAATGTTTCCGCCAGCACCGTATCAACCGTCTTCTCATCCCCTACCACATATACCGGCAGGTATTGCTGGTACGACTGCAAAGTCGTTACACTATTCTCCCGGAACACACTCTTCAACGTACGGTAAAGCTGATCATAAGAAACATTATAAAGAAGCAGATTCCGGTGATCTACCCTAATATTGATCTGGCTCCCAAACGACACCCCGGCAGGCACCATACCTGTGACCGCAGTAAAACGCTCCTCCAGCCGCCGTAACTCCTCCGGTTGTGGTTCTATCCCTTTATTAGTCACATACAATTCTGCTACTACATCCGCCTCTCCGGTTACAAACAACTTCTCAAAAACAGTTTCAGGAGGCGAAAAAGTAAGAACTGCCAGCGAAAATACGCTCCGTATACTCTCAAAAAGCCGCTTCTGCAAAGGATAGATCCCCGAAGCCTCCGTCATCTTAAAATAGAGTTTCGCCTCCGAAGCAGACAACTCCCGGTCCCGGTTCAACAGATAATCCTGTTGCCCGATATAAGCCGAACGTTCCGTAACCGCTCTCTCTACCATCCGGAAGATCTCATTCACCCGCCGGTTATTCTCTTCCAGGTGTATATTCTCATTCCACTCGATCCGCATCAGGAGTTCATTCTGGTCAATATCCGGCAGCCGCTGCTTATCTATAAAATTAAAGAAGAATACACATACAGGGAGAGAGAGAATACAAATCAATCTATACAACGTTTTATGAGCAAACACATGCTCCACCCCCCTGTCATACCAGCCATCCAGTGTATGCTCTTTTAACGGATTATTGAACTTTATCCCCCACCAGCTCTTACGGCGCATACCGATGCGATACACCAGCAGATAGAGGACAGGCAATAAAATAAATGATTATCCGCATAATGTCCTATTATAAATTCTGGATTTGAAG
>JAJPZL010000325.1 GCA_021204375.1 Bacteroides sp. | reverse complement strand
ATATATTATTCAGATGATCGTTAAGCAGAGGTAAATTTACTCTTTCCCGGAAGGATTCCCTACAAAAAAAGAGTTTTTCCTGGAAGAGCCGTGGCAAATCCGTATAAATAACTATTTTTGCAGGGATAACGTGAACCTAATGACAATAAAAAATGAATAAATTTTGCCTGCTTATCTTTTTCTATCTTTGCACAGTAACAGGTCCGGCACAAACAGGTAAACCCCTGGAACTGGCAGAAATTATCGATGGAAAATTCCGGCCCGAGAACATCCGCTCGGCAGTTCCATTACCGGATGGAGAACACTATACCCAAATGAACAGCGAAGGAAACCAAATCATCAAATACTCCTTCCGTACCGGTAAAGAAGTAGAGGTGATCTTTGATGTCAATACCGCCAGAGAGTGCACCTTCAATAAATTCGATGGCTATGAATTTTCACCGGATGGAGAAAAAATATTGATCCGCACTAACACAACTCCCATCTACCGCCACTCCTACAGTGCCGTATACTATGTATATGCCATTAAAAGGAACCTGGTGGAAAGCCTCTCCGACGGTGGTCCCCAACAGGCACCCGTTTTCTCTCCGGATGGAGAATCGGTAGCCTTTGTACGCGATAATAATATTTTCCTAGTAAAAATACTCTACGGTAACAGTGAATCCCAGGTTACCGAAGATGGCCGGGCCGGAGCCGTGCTGAACGGTATTCCGGATTGGGTATACGAAGAAGAGTTCAGTATGGGCCGGGCGATGGAGTTCAGTCCGGACAACCAGATGCTCGCCTTTATGCGCTTTGAAGAAGCAGATGTGCCCGAATTCTCTTTCCAACTCTTTGCAGGAGCAGATCCCCATATTACGCCGCTGGAAGATTATCCCGGCCTTTACAGCTATAAATACCCGAAAGCCGGTTATCCCAACTCCAAAGTTTCAGTTCACACGTTCGATATTAAAACCCGGGTAACCCGGAAAATGGACCTGCCGCTGGATGCAGACGGATATATTCCGCGCATCCGTTTCACCCGGGACCCGAACCAACTGGCCATTATGACACTCAACCGCCACCAAAACCGGTTTGATATGTATTTTGCCAATCCACGCTCTACCGTATGCAAACTGATATTGCGGGATGAGAACGAGTACTATATCAATTACCACATTTACGATAACATCAAATTCTATCTCCAGAATTTCAGTTTCCTGAGCGACCGCAGCGGTTACCATCACCTTTACTGGTACACCACCAGCGGGAACCTGGTCAAACAGGTAACCAGCGGCAATTTTGAAGTAACCAGATTCCTGGGATGGGACCAGGCAAGCGGTACTTTCTACTACGAAAGCAACCAGGAGAGCCCGCTGCGTCAGGCTATCTACAAAACCGACAGCAAAGGAAAACAGACCAAAATTTCCCAGCGGGTGGGCACCAACCAGGCTCTCTTCAGTACCAATTTTAACTATTATATCAACACCTATTCCGCTCTCCATACTCCTCCGGTCATTACCCTGAATGATAATACCGGAAAAGAACTGGCAACACTGGTAGATAATCAACAAGTGATAAGCCTGATGCAGGAGTATACCCTTCCTTCCAGGGAGTTATTTACCTTTACCACCTCCAAAGGAACAGAGCTGAACGGCTGGATGATCAAACCGGCCGGCTTCAACGCTTCTGCCAAATATCCGGTGATCCTTTACCAATACAGCGGTCCCGGTTCGCAGGAGGTAGTGGACCGCTGGAACATCGGCGGAGATAAATCCGGTATCGGATGGGACTCTTATATGGCGAACCAGGGATTTATTATAGTCTGTGTAGACGGACGGGGAACCGGCGGACGGGGAACCGAATTTATGAAAAGTACCTACTTGAACCTGGGTATCAAAGAAGCAGAAGACCAGGTAGAGACAGCCCGCTACATAGCTTCCCTTCCCTATGCGGACGGAGCCAGGATCGGTATCTGGGGATGGAGTTTCGGAGGATATACCACTATTATGAGTATGAGTGAAGGCACACCGGTATTTAAAGCAGGAGCAGCTGTAGCAGCTGTAACCGACTGGAAATATTACGATACCATTTACGGAGAGCGTTATATGCGTACCCCCCGGGAAAATGCCGAAGGGTACCGCTTAACTTCTGTCTTTACACGTGCTTCCAACCTAAACGGCAGGTTACTACTGGTACACGGTACAGCCGATGACAATGTACATTTGCAGAACTGCCTGGAATATGCCGAATGCCTGGTACAACTGAACAAACAATTCGATATGCAGCTCTATACCAATCGTAACCACAGTATTTTAGGTGGTAATACCCGCCTGCATCTCTTTACCCGGTTAACAGACTTTTTCCGCACCAATCTCTAACCGGCCCGTCACACCTCTGTGGAAAAGAAAAAAAAGAGCAGAAAAACCCGAATGGCTAAAGGTGGATTTTACTACCAACAGCCGCTATACGGAGACCAAACAAGTGATAGAGACCCACGGACTGCATACGATCTGTAGCAGCGGACGGTGCCCCAACCGGGGCGAGTGTTGGGGAAAAGGTACAGCCACTTTTATGATCGGGGCACTATCTGCACCCGTAACTGTCGTTTCTGCAACACAGCTATCGGCAGGCCCCTTCCTCCCGATCCTGATGAACCGGTAAAGGTAGCCCGTTCTATTGCATGGATGAAGCTCTCTCACGCCGTCCTTACTTCGGTAGACCGGGACGACCTTCCCGATCTGGGAGCCTCCCACTGGGCTTCTACTATTCGTCAGGTAAAAGAGTTGAATCCGGGTATCACCCTGGAGGTACTGATCCCCGACTTCCAGGGAAAAAAGGAGTTAATAGACCGGGTTATCGAAACACAACCCGATATTATTTCTCACAACCTGGAGACAGTAGAGCGCCTCTCTCCACGAATACGTAGTGGAGCAACATACCGGCAGAGTTTACAGGTACTCTCCTATCTGGCCTCCAAAGGAGTTATCACCAAAAGCGGGATCATGGCAGGACTGGGAGAAACACCGGAAGAAGTAGCAGAGACACTGGAAGACCTTCGGCAGGCAAATTGCCGGATTCTTACCATCGGTCAATACCTGCAACCTACACGCCGGCACTAGCCGGTAGCAGCCTATATCACTCCCAACCAGTTTGAGGGCTATCGGGAACAAGCTTTAAAAAAAGGATTCAGCCATGTAGAAAGCGGCCCGTTGGTTCGCTCCTCTTACCATGCGGAGAAACATCTACCAATAAAAAGATAAGCAATAGAACTTAACATATCTTTTTTTGTTATTAAAACAAAACGCTAACGAATGAGTTTTAAGAATGTACTTCCCGTGGCATTCAACATATCGCTCGGATTGGTTCCGGTTATTATTACTATGATCTTCTCAGCTGTAGTAACACCGGTTACTGCTCTTCTGCTGGGTGCCGTTACCGGGATTATTTATATAGTAGGTAGTCACTACCTCTTTCAGGAAACATTGATCCGCTTTATTCTGATCCTATCCACCACGGTATTACTGTTGCTGGCATTACTGGGGCTCTCCCCTTTTCAGTTCTATTCGTCAGAAACACTTTCCATCGAACTCGAAACAGCGATCATTCTTTTACTGATCACCTTTTATATATTCAGCAACCGCATACGCGGGATGTTGACCCGCAAAAAAGGAAATCCATTCCAGCAGATCGTGGTCCGTAGCCTGGACGCTACCGCCGTATCCATCCGGGTGATATCCATCCTGGGAATTATCCACCTGCTCCTGATGATCCTGGTGGTCCTGTTTGCCTATCCGCTTACTCCGAAGATGAGTTTCCTCTTTTACCGGATCTTTCCCCCGGTCATCTTTATACTGGCTATCCTCTTCAACCAGGCAGGGCTCACCTATTTCAACTCCCTGATGAGCGATGCCGACTTTATCCCCATTGTAGATGAAAAAGGAAATGTAACAGGCCGCACCCTGAAGGTAGAAGCACTCAACTATAAGAACAGTTTGATCAATCCCGTAGTACGCATTGCTGTGATCTGTAACGGTATGTTATTCCTGTGCGATAAATCGCAGAAATGCACCATCGACCAGGGAAAAATAGATATTCCGCTGGAAAGCTACCTCAAATATGGCGAGACACTGGAATAACGGGTAAACACTATTATGGAAGATACCTTTCCGGGAGTCGAAGAGCTGGAGCCCCGGTTCAGTATCAAGCATAAGTTTAAGAATGAGATGACCTACCGGCTTATTTACCTCTACACCCTTGAAATTACAGACGATTCACTCCTGAAGAACCACCGGTTCAAAGGCGGTAAACTCTGGACCGTGCACCAGATAGAACAGAATATAGACAAATGGATCTTCGGCGAATGTTTCACCGAAGAGTTCGACTACTTAAAGGATATTATTTATATAAAAGAAATATACAAGGACGTTTAGCAAGATCAGGCTTCTGCCCTTTCCACTCTTTCACACTTAAAGTACGGATATATTCTCCCTCACAAGTCAGGTCAGCGGCAATGCAAAGACGTGTCTGCGGGCGGCATACCTGCACTATCTCTTCAAACATCTTCTGGTTCCGGTAAGGAGTCTCAATAAAAAGCTGCGTCTGATCCTCCTGGTAAATCCCGTTCTCCAGTTGCTTCAGCTTCTTTGCACGCTGACCGGGATCAATAGGCAGATAACCATGGAAAGCAAAACTCTGTCCGTTAAACCCGGAGCCCATTAAAGATAGTAAAATAGAAGAAGGCCCTACCAGAGGGACCACTTTCAATCCCTTCTGCTGAGCCACTGCCACCATATCCGCACCCGGATCGGCAATAGCAGGACAACCCGCCTCCGAAAGAAGCCCTACCGGCATTCCTTCCTTCAGTGCATCCAGATAAGAAGAGCGCTCCTCAGCGGTAGTATGTTTATTAAGCGTATAGAACTCCAGCGAATCTATATCAATACTCTTTTCCACCTTTTTCAGGAAACGACGTGCCGAGCGAACGTCCTCCACAATAAAATGGCGGATCCCCAGTATAATTTCCCTGTTATAAACGGGTAAAACCTGTTCCAGAGGAGTATCTCCCAGTGTGACCGGGATCAGGTAAAGGGCACTATCCATATAGCGTATGAAACTTTTAAATTAATGATCCAATGCAGTACTGAACCCGGACTCATGCAAAATACGCAGGTAATCCTTATCTTCAAGCAACTGCCGGAAGGTTACTTTCCGGTTATTTTTCATATACGATTCTATGCTCCGGGTCCCCATCCAGGTCCCGATAAAAGGCGGAGCCTCTTCTCCCGAAAAATTGACCGGCTGCGGAGAAGGACGGGTATAACTCCGGACGATTATAGGATCCGTCGAACGCAGATGCCCCGGGCCACCATTCTCTCCCAGACCAGGTTTTTATTTTTCCGGCACCACTTTATCTCCTCCGGTGTGTAGCCCAGCTCCTCTTCCAGAGAGTTATATCCCAAAACACGACTTACAATATAGTGTACCTTACCAAAATAGAGGATCACATTCAGCAAAGAGGGCCTTGTCATAAACCCAAACGGGTATTCATACTGCAGATAGAAAGAGAGGCAGTCGGGAGCGATCCGGTCGGAAGTCATCGTACGACACTGGTAGTCGTAATAATAGTCCCGGTAGAGCGGATAGTCATGTCCCATATATTTATCCAGACTGATACCGATCAGGCTATCCTCTACCAGGATCGACTCGTTCAATGCAGAGACCTGTGCATAAATACGTGGAACTGTTAAAGAAGGGATCTCCTTTTTAAGTTGCCGGAAACTTCCGGCTAACTGCTTTTCCAGAAAATCCAGGTTACGGTATTTCTCTTCCACATCATCAAAAAGCTGTATCAGTAAACTATCATTAAAATAACTGATCAGTTGCTGGTTGATAGAGGGCTCCATTACACTCCCCAATTGCAGTATATCCTCGATCAGAAGACGGATAATACGGGTATAGTCCGTATTCATTTTCTGCCAGGCAACGACTGAATGAGCAGAAACATATTCGTAAAGCAGACGGTCATACCGGGCAATAGTGATCTTCTCTTCTGCTTTCTCTTCGCTGTGCCGGAGCATAACATCGCACCCACCCGTAAAAAACAGTAGCAGAAAAAGCAGGGAACGAATATGTTTTTGCATGGTATATATAGTATGGGACAGAGTCCGGAGTATCCGGATGAATATACCTGTTAGTATATATTCACCCGGAGAACAGCTTATCCGTATATTATTTCCTTGTTCATTCTTATATTCATCCAGTCCTTTTTCGTAAGTAGCCATCGCACGCAGGCTCATACCCACACTGGAGAAACCTCCGTCATGATACAAATTCTGCATGGTTACCTTACGGGTCAGGTCTGAGAACATCAGGATACAATAATCCGCACACTCAGCAGCATCTGCATTTCCCAGCGGAGACATCCGGTTGGCAAAGTCGAACAGTTTATCCATTCTCTTAACACCCGATCCCGCAGTAGTCATGGTAGGCGACTGAGAGATGGTATTAACCCTTACCCCCTTTTCACGACTATAGATATAACCAAAACTACGGACAATGGATTCCAACAGGGATTTGGCATCCGCCATATCGTTATAACCAAAAAAAAGTACGCTGTGCAGCCATATAGCTTAAAGCAAGTATCGAACCCTTCTCGGCAATGGCATCCATTTTTTTAGCCACCTGCATCATTTTATGGAACGAAACAGCAGAAATATCCATGGTCTTATTCAGGAAATCATAATCCAGATCATCGTACGTTCTTTTCTTACGTACATTGGGAGACATCCCGATCGAATGAAGCACAAAATCAATTTTTCCACCCAGTAACTCTACTGAGCGCGAAAATACCTGTTGCAGATCCTCCACACTGGTCGCATCCGCCGAGATCACCTCACAACCTAATTTCTGAGCCAGTGCATCTGTCTCTCCCATGCGCACTGCAATAGGCGTATTTGATAATGTAATTGTCGCTCCTTCTTCTACCGCTCTTTCTGCCACCTTCCAGGCAATGGATTGTTCATTAAGAGCACCGAAAATAACACCTTTTTTACCTTTTAACAAGTTGTAACTCATACCTGATCGCAATTAGTTAAATTTGGTTGCAAAGATAGAAACTTTTCCATGAATACAAGTTCAACCCAACTCCGAAAACTCTAATTCATCAAAAAAATCCATCTAAACCATCAAATTGTACACATCTATACAAATACCACCCATTATATTAGCAAACATAATTAAGAGGTTTTTTTAGTAATATTTATTTAAGGTTAGAATTAGGTTAACATGACTCCATTATTTCTTTCTTAAGTAGCTAGGGAGAGTAAATTACGAAATAAATAATTCTTTTA
>JAJPZL010000001.1 GCA_021204375.1 Bacteroides sp. | reverse complement strand
CTACCACATCCGGCCGCTCCTTCTCACGGATCACCTCTATCCATTGAGCAGCCGCTTTCTCCATATCCTCAAAATAGAGTCCCTGCAACAGGTTTTCAGACAACTATACCGGAATAGCCGGGGTGATCATTCCCAGAATAGCGATCTTAACCCCCTCACGCTCCAAAAGAATATAAGGAGGAACAAAATTTTCACCGGTAGCCCTGTAGGTAATATTGGCACCCAGCACAGGAAAATTACAATCGCTGATCCAGCGTTCATACACAGAAAGCCCCGTCTCAATATCATGGTTACCCAATACAGCCGCATCATATCCCATATAATTAAGGATCTCCGCACACAAATGGGGAGAGACCGTATCAATAAAATTATAATAGTAAGCCGTAGGCTGTCCCTGCAAGATATCCCCGTTATCAATCAAGATCAGGTTATCCCCATACTTCTTACGCTCTGCTTCTACCAAAGAGTAGACACGGGCCAGGCTACCGCCCCACTCTCTCTTCTGAATAAAATTATAAGGAAAATAATTACCGTGGATATCACTCGTCTCTATAAATTTAAGAATTACCTCCCGTGTTTGTGCAACGGCCGCTCCTGCCAGAAGCAGCATCCATATCCCTAAAAATAAAATTCGTTTCATGACTCTATATTTTCTTTGTGTTTCCAAAAATGGGATTACAAAGATAAAAGATTCTGCCAACGGAACGATATTTTTGAGTTTTTAAATTGTTTACCTCCCAAAGGTTTGACTATTTTTGCAACCGTTATTACTCAAAAAAGAAGAAAAATGAAATTATTTTGTAACAAGATAGCCTCTGCTCTACAACTCTCTTTCCAGCAGGTACACCATACCCTTCAATTGCTGGACGAGGGAGCCACCATCCCTTTTATCAGCCGTTACCGTAAAGAAATGACCGGAAGGCTGGACGAGGTACAGGTAAGTGCCATCGAATCCCTTTATATCAAATTAAAAGAGATAGCCAAACGTAAAGAGACTATCCTTTCCACCATAGAAGAACAGGGAAAACTAATCCCGGAACTGAAAGCAAGAATTGAAGATACCTGGGAAAGTACCCTGCTGGAAGACATCTACCTCCCCTATAAACCGAAACGGAAAACCCGGGCAGAGGCAGCCCGTCAGAAAGGACTGGAACCCCTTGCCGTTACCCTCTTGCTACAACGCGAGCAGGATATTGAGCACTATGCAGAACGCTTCACTGGAAAAGAGGTAGCTGATGCAGAAGAAGCCCTGAAAGGAGCCCGGGACATTATTGCCGAACAGGTCAATGAAGACGAAAGAGCCCGTAACGATGTGCGGAACCAGTTCAACCGCCAGGCTGTTCTCACATCCAGAGTGATCAAAGGCAAAGAAGAAGAGGCAGCCAAATACCGGGATTACTTTGATTTCTCAGAACCCCTGAAAAGAGCCTCCTTCCACCGCATCTTAGCTATCCGCCGGGCAGAAGCCGAAGAATTCCTGAAAGTATCAATCTCCCCGAACGACCAGGAGTGTATCGAAAATTAGAGAAACGATTCATCCGGAGCAACAACAGTTGCACCCCTCACCTCAGGGAAGCCATCAAAGACTCCTATAAAAGACTCCTCAAACCCTCCCTGGAAACAGAATTTGCCGCCCTCTCTAAAGAGCGGGCCGACCAGGAGGCCATCCGCGTATTTACAGAAAACCTGCGGCAGTTACTCCTGGCCCTTCCATTAGGACAAAAAAGAGTCATGGGCATCGACCCCGGATTCCGCACAGGCTGTAAGGTAGTGTGCTTAGACAACCAGGGCAACCTGCTTCACAACGAAAATATTTATCCCCACCCTCCGGTCTCCAAAACCTCAGATGCAGCCGCCAAAGTACGGAAAATGGTATAAACCTATAACATCGAAGCCATTGCCATTGGAAACGGTACGGCCGGGCGGGAGACCGAAACCTTTATTACCCATATCCAGTTCGACCGCAAAGTACAGGTATTTGTAGTAAGCGAGAACGGAGCCTCCGTATACTCCGCCTCCAAAATAGCCCGCGAAGAGTTCCCCGATTACGACATAACAGTCAGGGAAGCCGTCTCCATAGGACGCCGGCTGATGGACCCCCTGGCAGAATTAGTCAAGATCGATCCCAAATCCATCGGAGTAGGCCAATACCAGCACGATGTAGACCAGAACAAACTCAAACAATCCCTGGACCAGACAGTGGTCAACTGCGTAAATTCAGTAGGAGTCAACCTCAATACAGCCAGCAGCTACCTGTTAACCTACGTATCCGGACTGGGTCCCCAGCTGGCTCAGAACATCGTCAATTTCCGGGCAGAGAACAGCACCTTTAAAAACCGGAAAGAGCTAATGAAAGTTCCCCGGATGGGAGCAAAATCCTTCGAACAATGTGCCGGATTCCTGCGCATCCCGCAAGGAACCAATCCCCTGGATAATACAGCCGTACACCCGGAAAGCTACCACATTGTAGAAAAGATGGCCAAAGATAACAGGTGCAGCGTGGAAGAGCTGATCGCAGATGCCGGCCTGAGAAAGAAAATAGACCTGCACCGCTATGTAACCGGCGAAACCGGTATACCTACACTAACAGACATTATGGAAGAGCTCGATAAACCCGGACGCAACCCCCGTCAGACCATTCAGGTATTTGAATTCGATAAAAATGTCAAAACCCTAGACGACCTGAAAGAGGGCATGGTACTCCCCGGTATCATTAACAACATTACCAATTTCGGCTGCTTTATCGACCTGGGTATCAAAGAGAACGGACTCGTACACCTCTCCCAGCTGGCCGACCGGTATATAACCGATCCCACCCAGGTAGTAAAACTACATCAACATGTAATGGTAAAAGTGATCTCTGTAGACAAAGAAAGAAAACGGATCCAGTTATCCATGAAAGGAGTCAACTCATAACCCCCGTTAATCCGGCAGTTACTCTGCCGGATTAATAAAGAGCTCCCCGTCAAAGCTGATATCCAGGTTCACTAAATTACAAACCGGACTCTCCGGAATACACACCATAGCCTGGTAATGATACCCAGAGCGGTTCACCCCATTAAACTCCATATCAGCCAGGATAGAACGCTGAAGCACATCCCCGGCAATAACCTCCTCAAACATCTCTTTGGTAATATCCTTAGCAAAAAGACTTTTCGCTCCCTGGTATACACAGATATGGATCACATTGTCATAATAGACATTCTCATAACTCAAACCATCCTCCGACTGCCTACTCCTTACCACCTTCATAGAAGAGGGGTTGATATAAGCATACGCCCGGTAGCGCACTCCATCATACGTTACCACCGTATCCTTTTTCATCACTTCACTGACCGGCCGGATCACTTCAACCCGCTGCCGTACAAAAGCCAGTGTATCCTCCGCATTCTCCGATTTATAAAGCTTAATCACATGATCCGGCAGCGAATGGAACCACAACACATGCTCCGTATGACGATCAATCTTATACCGCACCGTCCTGTTACCCCCATGCATATATAAACTATCTTTGATCACCTGGAAATAGACCGGAATATTCTGTGAATTATTGTAGTAAATAGTATCTCCCGCAATTCTCAGCACCGGAGAGTCCGTAAATTCGTCCAGCCACACCCCCTGAAGAAGCTCTTTGGCAGCCGTACTCTCCTGTTGAGATGGAGATTCACCGGCCGGTTTCCCTGTACAGGAGCAGATCAACAGAACCAGTGCTATCAACGATAAGGTTTTCCTCATTTATTCTTGTTTTATGCAAATTTACACATAATATTTTGAGTAGTAAAGAGGATTAAACTAAAAATGTCCGCTTTCCTACAGGCAGAAAGCGGACATTCTACAACCACCGGAACTCACTTACCAATACAATGATAAACAAACCCGTGTTCCTCTATATCCTCTTTCTTATAAATATTCCGTCCATCCAGTACCAACAGGTTTCTCATGGTTCTCTTTACCACCGCCCACGAAGGCAGCCTGAACTCCTTCCACTCCGTCACCAATAACAGCGCATCCGCATCCAGCACCGCATCGTACATATCCCGTGCATAGTAGAGACGTTCCCCCGCTCTCCGTTTACACTCCTCCATAGCCGCAGGATCATACACCCGCACTACAGCACCCTCTTCCAATAACTTTTCGATCAGTACCAGGGCCGGAGCCTCCCGCATATCATCCGTTTCAGGCTTAAAAGCCAGCCCCCAGAGGGCAACCGTTTTTCCTTTCACATCCCCGTTAAGCTCTTTGAGAAGCTTTTTATACAAGATCGTTTTCTGGAGCTCATTCACCTCTTCCACCGCACGCAATACACGCATCGTATACCCCTGCTGTTTAGCCGTTTTTATCAACGCCTTTACATCCTTGGGGAAACAGGAACCCCCGTAACCACATCCCGGGTAGAGAAATTTACGGCCGATCCGGGTATCCGATCCGATCCCGCTCCGTACCATATTCACATCCGCTCCCACCAACTCGCATAAATTAGCAATATCGTTCATAAAACTGATACGGGTAGCCAGCATAGAGTTAGCCGCATATTTAGTCATCTCCGCCGAAGGCACATCCATAAAGATCATCCGGAAATTATTCAGCATAAAAGGTTTATAAAGCTTCGACATAAGCTCCTTAGCCCGCTCAGACTCCACGCCCACCACCACACGGTCGGGACTCATAAAATCATCCACAGCATTCCCCTCTTTCAGGAACTCCGGATTAGAAGCAATATCAAACTCCAGGGCCGATCCCCTTTTATCCAATTCCTCCTGAATAGCCGCTTTCACTTTTTGGGCTGTCCCCACAGGGACCGTACTCTTGGTAATCACTAGCAAATAATGATCCATATTTCGGCCGATGGTACGGGCCACATCCAGTACATACCGCAGGTCCGCACTACCATCCTCATCCGGAGGAGTACCCACTGCACAAAAAACCATCTCTACCTCATTGAGGCACTCCTCCAGCGAAGTAGTAAAGGTAAGCCTTCCCGCTTTGGTATTGCGGATTACCATCTTCTCCAGTCCATTTTCGTAAATAGGAATAATCCCTTTCCTTAGGGACTCTATCTTTTGCACATTGGTATCCACACACGTTACATCGACCCCGATCTCAGCAAAACAGGTACCCGTAACCAATCCCACATACCCTGTTCCAACAATTGCTATTTTCATCTGTTATTATAGTTTTATCTGTTTTCCGGAAAAAGTGTAAATGTAATAATTTTCTTCGAATTACCTAACAGCCACCCCGTTGAAGCAGCAGCAGGCGGCCTTGAAGATAATTTAACGGATTTTTTACGCCACTTTTTTATAAAAAAACTACTTTTGCAGTATGAATGAACTCGCTAAACATATTGAGATCCTGTTACTGGATAATGATTGTGTCATCCTCCCCGGTTTCGGAGGATTTATTGCCCACTCCATACCCGCAGGATGGAACAGCGAGGAAAACTCATTCACCCCTCCCTACCGGAGCATCGGCTTCAATCCGCAACTCACCCTGAACGACGGAGTGCTCACCCAATCCTTTATGGCCGCATACCACACCAATTTCCCGGATGCCGAGCGGATTGTCAACCAGAAGATCAGGCAACTGACAGAACAACTCTATGCAGAAGGCAGCATCAACCTCTATCCGGTCGGCACCCTGAATTACTCTGTTGAAGGTAAAATAAGTTTTACACCCTCACAGCAGCACATACAAACCCCTTCCCTGTACGGACTGGGTAGCTTTGAGATCAAAGAACTATGCCAATTAGAAAAAACGGTTGAAAAAACCCTTCAGTCACCCGTTCTGGTACCGGATACCCCCCGGAAAGAGCACCACATCCCCTACCTGCGGGAAGCCGTAGCCGTAGCAGTCGCTATCCTGCTTTTCTTTCTACTCTCCAAACCCGTAGAGAATACAGATGTTCAGCAGCTAAATTATGCCCAACTCATACCCTCCGGCATCTTTGAGATCTTTGACCGGGAGCCTTTAGCCATGACCCTGGTAGAAAAAAACAACGACCGGACCGGCAGGCAGAACGCCCGACCCAAAGTCGTCAAAGAGGTCAAAGTCAATAAAACGAAACCGGAAATTACTAACAAAGAAACAGCAGAAGCTATACCCGTTCCGGCCGTAGTAAGCGAACCTGTCCCCGTTGCTCCTGCCCAAAAAGCAGAAGTAACACCCCAACCGGCTCCCACTGCTCCGGAAGCAGCAACCATAAAAAGCAGCAAACCCTATAAGATCATAGTAGCCAGTGTCTCCCAGGAGCAGGAAGCCGCAGCCATGGTCCGTAAACTACAGACCGAAGGCTACAAAGAAGCCGAAGTAGTCAAAGGAGACGGGCGCATCCGTGTATCCATCCTGGCTTACCAAGCACGCAAAGAGGCCAATAAAAACCTCAACCTGCTGCGCGAAGTAACCCCCTATACCACAGCCTGGCTTCTGGTAACACCCTGATATTTTTACTCACCCAAACTCCCACTTATGAAACGAGTACGCTGTCCCAAATGCGACAACTATCTTACCTTTGACGAAACCCAATACAGCGAAGGCCAGTCCTTAGTCTTTGTCTGCGACGCCTGCGGCAAACAATTCAGCATACGTATCGGCAAGAGCAAGCTCAACGCCACCAACAAAGACCGTAAAAAAGAAGAAGAGGTAGAGAGCGAATTCGGCACCCTTACGGTCGTAGAAAACATATTTGGCTACAAACAGATCCTTCCCCTGCAAGAGGGAGATAATATCATCGGCCGTCGCTGCGTAGGCACCGTTATCAATTCCCCCATTGAATCGGGAGATATGAGTATGGACCGCAGGCACTGCATCCTCAACGTACGCCGCAAAAAAGACGGCACCTTAGTCTACACCTTACAGGATGGACCCAGCCTCACAGGAACCTTTGTCCATAACGAACTTTTGCAGAAAAAAGAGCGAAGAATCCTCGATGACGAAGCCATCATTACCCTGGGAGCCACTACCCTGATCCTGCATAAAGGAAAATAAGAAAGATACCTTCAATCCCTGGCTACCCGGTTACTTCCGGCTTCATAGCCGGTGAATTTTTCCATGCGACTTCCAAACCGCTCCGGGTACGGGCAATTTATTGACATGAACCGTGAGATGACTGGAATATCTCCAGAAAGAGACTATCGGCTATGAAGACGGAGGGAACAAGGGATTGTTCATCAGTCTATTTTTATAAGATGGAATTATAGAGATATGTTCTTCTAAACCTCTTTATTGAAGAATTTATTCTCATAAATATCCATAGCGGCTAGTTTTAAACCATTTCCAGTTCTTCATCAAATTTGAACCGGGGGTTATTAGTCTCGCTGACTGTTGGTTCGAATTAAACC
>JAJPZL010000242.1:6942-7339 GCA_021204375.1 Bacteroides sp. | reverse complement strand
TCCTTGTACGTCAGGTTTCGGAAATGTTACGGGATAACAGTATTATTGAGGTTGAATAAAAATAGAACTGTAAGAAATGAATATGACTAAATAAAAGTAAGGTTTTAAATAAATATTCCGTATATCTGTACTATCGTTATGGTCTCCGACCGGTACAAGGCTTATCTTTGTAGTACTTTTATGGATCACTATTTAGAACACACTGATATGATTAATTTTAGCGAATCTATTATCCGGAGAAAGATCATTGCTCTCCATTTATGCGTGCTATTGGGTACATTCCTGTTTCCTTTCGGGAATTCTCTTTTACCCTTTTTATACTGGAAGTCAAGTGGCCGGAGAGAAGATAAGGACTTTACTTTGCATGCGAAGAATATTATACTATTTCAGTTGGTCG
>JAJPZL010000242.1:0-6932 GCA_021204375.1 Bacteroides sp. | reverse complement strand
CTTCCATTCTGATCTATGCCGGGATGTTTGTGTTCTGGTACCGGAAAGTTATTGAATTTACTACGCGTGAAGCAACCGATGCTGATTTTGTGCCTCTGGTTTATTTTCTTATCATCATTCTGGCGGTTTATATTGTCTATCCTTTTGTGAACGCTCTTCTTATAAAGTTAAAGAAAAATGTGAATACGCTCTACTATCCTCCTTTATGGTTTAATAGATAAAAATAAGAAAGCGGGAATAACTATCCGGTCATTCCCGCTTTCTTTATATTCCATCCAAAGGACGATCACAACCCTTCTTCCCTATCATACAAATACTTCTCTGCCTCAATCGCCGCTTTACAACCACTTGCCGCAGCTGTAATCGCCTGCCGGTACACCGGGTCCGCTACATCTCCCGCAGCAAAAACTCCCGGTAGATTAGTTTTCGGAGTACCCGGTTCGGTAATAATATATCCCGTTTCGTCCGTTTCCAGGTACTCTTTAAAGATCTCTGTATTCGGGTGATGCCCGATTGCTAAGAATAAGCCATCGATAGCCAGGTCGTAACGCTCTTCGTCCATCTCATTGAGCCGTTTTACTACATGGGCACCTTCTACACCCCCATCGCCATACAGGCCGGTTACATTGTGTTCGAAGAGTACCTCGATCTTATCGTTGTTGAAAACACGCTCCTGCATTACCTTCGAAGCCCGTAGCTGGTTTTTTCGTACGACCAGGTATACTTTGGCAGCGAGTCCGGCCAGGTAAACCACCTCTTCACAAGCTGTATCTCCACCCCCCACTACCGCTACTACCTTCTTGCGGTAGAAGAAACCATCGCAGGTAGCACAGGCACTAACTCCCATACCGGCATATTTAACCTCATCATCCAGGCCCAGGTATTTGGCAGTAGCTCCGGTAGCGATGATCAGGGTGTCGGCTTCAATCTCTTTCTCCTCGTCGATCGTAACTACATAAGGAGGCCTGCTCAGGTCGGCTTTCGTGGCCAGTCCAAAACGGATATCGGCACCAAAACGGGCAGCCTGGTCTTTCAGGTCTTCCATCATCTGGAAACCGCTGATCCCCATGGGATAACCCGGGAAATTCTCAATATCGGTAGTGGTGGTAAGCTGTCCTCCCGGCTGTAAACCCTGATAGAGGATAGGGGCTATATTGGCGCGTCCGGCATAGATCGCGGCTGTATAACCGGCCGGCCCGGAACCGATGATCAGACATCTGGTCTTTTCTCTTTCCATATTAGTTAGTTTTGTACTGTTTATCGTAAATCAATAATTTCCACCCGGGGATACTTTTTCGCATCAAAACGGAAAAAGTTATCGTTGTAATTCTCTCCTTTTTTGTAAGAGGTGATCAGGATATCGGTGATGCTTTTATCCCGCATCTCAGCTACAATCCGTACGGGTTGATAGTCCGCCTTAGCGATATAAAGAATCAGTTTCCGGATATCTTTTCTTCTATCATTCGTGGTAAGCGTTACCCGGTAACACGCTTTTCCGCCGGCCGAACTGTTCTCTTCCAGGGTATAGTTGTATCCCCCCTTATAGAGACTCAACAGGGCATAAGGATTAATACTCTGTAGCTCCTCTGCGGTCGGTTCGCTTATATTTACCTCATCGTTCTGTGCAAAATAACTCCATTGGGTTTTGCCGTCAAACCAGGTACTTACATCTTCGGTCTCCAGCATGAACTTTTCTCCTTTCAGCCGGATGGTACCCTGATCCTCCATGCTCTGGCCCATCCGGGTCGATCTTATATCAAAAGTTACCTGGATACTTCCTGCTTTGCTGAGTGCCTCCCCGGTTTTATCCAATACCTCCCTGGCACGGGCATTTCCCTGCCCGTACAGAAACGTACAACCCGTTATCAGCAGGCATATAGTTATAAATTTTTTCATCTCCTTTTGGTTTTAAACGTCTGTTCAGGGCAAGTTGTTCAGCCTCATTTCCAGATCTGTTTCGTCCAGGTAAAGAACCTGGCGGGCCTTGCTTCCTTCACTCGGTCCTACGATACCTGCCTTCTCCAACTGATCCATAATACGCCCTGCCCGGTTGTAACCGATAGCGAACTTACGCTGTATCAGCGAAGTCGAGCCCTGTTGATGGATCACGATCAACCGGGCGGCCTCTTCAAACATCGGGTCGAGCGATTTCAGGTCTACATCGGCCAGGTTGCCGCTATCTTCATTTACATTATCCGGTTCCGGTAGTTCAAAGGCACAGAGGTAAGACTGCTGCCGGGAAATATATTCCGTAATCTTCTCCACCTCCGGCGTATCCACAAAGGCACACTGTACACGTACCGGGTCTGCTCCCTGCAGGAAGAGCAAATCTCCCCGTCCGATCAGCTGGTTCGCTCCCGGACGGTCCAGGATCGTACGGGAGTCCATCATGGAAGATACACGGAACGCCACACGGGCCGGGAAGTTGGCCTTGATAGTACCAGTGATAATATTGGTGGTCGGACGCTGGGTGGCAATGATCATGTGGATACCAATGGCACGGGCCAGCTGGGCAATACGGGCGATCGGTAATTCAATCTCCTTGCCTGCTGTCATGATCAGGTCCCCGAACTCATCAATGATCACCACAATATAAGGCATGAACTTATGTCCCTTCTCCGGATTCAGTTTCCGGTTGATAAACTTCTCGTTATACTCCTTTATATTACGGACATGTGCCTTTTTCAACAGGTCGTACCGGGTATCCATCTCTTTACAGATGGAGTTCAGGGTCTGTACCACCTTGGTCACATCGGTAATAATAGCCTCTTCCTCTTCCGGCAATTTAGCTAAGAAATGTTTTTCTATCTCGGAATAGATACTGAACTCTACCTTCTTCGGGTCGATCAGTACGAACTTCAATTCTGCCGGATGCTTTTTATAAAGCAGGGAGGTAATCATGGCATTGAGGCCTACTGATTTACCTTGTCCGGTAGCACCTGCTACCAGTACATGCGGCATCTTGCAAAGATCTACCATGAACACCTCATTGGTGATCGTTTTACCTAATGCCATCGGCAGATCATAGCTTGTTTCCTGGAATTTCCTGCTTCCGATGATCGAATGCATCGATACGATTTTCGGGCTTGAGTTCGGTACCTCAATACCAATCGTACCTTTTCCCGGTATCGGGGCAATAATACGAATACCCAGTGCCGAAAGACTCAGGGCAATATCATCTTCCAGACCCCGTATCTTGGAGATACGTACCCCCTGTTCGGGCGTGATCTCGTACAGCGTTACAGTCGGCCCTACAGTCGCTTTGATCGTACTGATCTCAATACCAAAACTACGAAGCGTAGCAATGATCTTGTTCTTATTGGCATTCTGCTCCTCCATGTCGATGGTCGGTTCGCTGTTGTCGTACCGCTTCATCAATTCCAGTGTCGGATGCCGGTAATTTTCCAGATCCAGTGTCGGGTTGTAAGGCTCCAGGTTAAGCGGCGAGTAATCACTATCCTCCGTACTACCCGCCTCTATCTCAAAAGCCGGTTCTACCTCCTTCTCTGTGTCAGCTATAGGCGAAGATAGGATCTCTTCCGGCCGGGAGGGCTCAATGAACATTTCGGTCCGGGAAATTTCTGCCATTACAGGTTCAGGCCTGTTTTCCACCGGCAGATCCGGTCTCACCGGTTCTGCCGGCACCGGATCCGTGAGAGGGGGTACTACCTCCTCTTTTCCGCTATTTACTTCCATAGAAGGCTCCGGTACTGTTCCGTTCTCCTCTTTCGGCTTCCGCTTCAGGAATTTCAGCCCCAGTATCTTTCTCAGGTAGATAATGGTTCTTGAACTCAGGTAGATCAGGAAGAAGAGAAATGTAATTAAAAGAAGCAACGAAATACCCGGTACCCCCACCTGTGAGATCAGCCAGTTACTTACATTATATCCATGCATGCCTCCCAGATAGATAAAACTATTCTTATAGGTATCCATAAAAACAAACCCTAAGAAAAGCGAACACCATATCAGCAACAATGAGCAGCTGATAAACCACTTCCAGAGACGTATTTTATGGACCTTCATCAGTTTCAATCCTGCCGCTGTAAAAAAGAGCAGGATAAAATAAGAGGCTATCCCGAAACAATCATTGATCAGGTAATTAGCCAGCTGTGCTCCCCGGGAACCTGCATAGTTGCGTACCTGGTTATTGACCGAAACCAGCGCTTCGGGTGTGGCATTTTCAAGTACACTCTGATCGGCCGCTCCTGTAAAAAAGAAAGAGGAGAAGGCCAGTAACAGATAGACTGAAAGTATAATAAATACCAGTCCTATACTAAAGTGGACGGTTTCATTTTTGAAGAAAGATCTGAATTTTCCGGGGGATGACGGTTTTGTATCCTGTTTTTTTTCTGTCGATTTTTTACCCATGAGTTAACACCTCGTTTTATATATACAATGTGCAAAAGTAACAAATTTTTTTTTCTTACCTTTGCCTTTCAATTGCAAATTTAAGAATGGATACTAGAAGCGAAGTTATATTTGACCGGAACGTCATTGAATTTGTGACGGTTGCTGCCGAATTTTGCGGTTTTATGGAACGTGCGGAGGAGAACAGCCGGAAGAACTTTGTAGATACCTCCCTGAAAATCCTGCCTTTACTCTATCTGAAAGCTGCCCTGCTCCCCGAATGCGAAGTAATGGGAGAGGATAGTCCGGAAAGCTATGTAACAGAGGAAATTTATGAGATCCTGCGGATGAATATTGCTTCCGTGCTGGGAGGGAAGGATGATTACCTGGAAGTATTCCTGGCAGATATGGCCTACAGCGACCAGCCTATCAAAAAGAATATATCCGAAGACCTGGCAGATATTTACCAGGACCTGAAAGATTTTATTTTTGTTTTCCAGCTGGGATATAACGAGACCATGCACGATTCCCTGGCCCTTTGCCGGGAGAATTTTGAACTTCACTGGGGACAAAAACTGGTCAATACCATGCGTGCCCTCCATTCTGTTAAATACTCGCCCGATCCGGACGACGAAGAAGTGGAACAAGAATTATGATCATTAAGAAGAGTATTAATAAAGCCGATATAGCCCAACTCCCCAAGGAAACCTTTAAAGGACGTATTCATGTGATCCAGACCGAAGGAGAACTCCTTAAAGCAATGGAATACCTCAAAAAGTATCCCGTGGTGGGTATTGATACCGAAACCCGTCCTACTTTTACCAAAGGCCACCACAATACCGTAGCCCTGTTACAGGTCGCTACAGAGGATTATTGTTTCCTGTTTCGGTTAAACCGCCTGGGGCTTAGCCAACCCCTTGTTGATTTTCTGGAAAACCCTTCCATTAAAAAGGTCGGTCTCTCCCTGCGGGACGATTTTATGATGTTGCGCAAACGGGCCAGCCTCGAACAACAGGGGTGTGTCGATCTGCAGGACTATGTAAATTATTTCGGGATAGCAGATAAGAGCCTGCAAAAGATCTATGCCAATCTCTTTGAATCTAAAATATCCAAATCACAGCGCCTTACTAACTGGGAAGCTGATACCCTTTCGGAGAACCAGAAGGTGTATGCGGCCACCGATGCATGGGCCTGCCTGAAAATTTATAAATTGCTGCACAACCTGAAAAAAACAGGTGAATATGAACTTCTGGACGATGAGCAGGAGCCCAATCATGAAGCCCAACAGTAACCACACGTATGAGTAGATATAAAAAAGTTTTTCTGAAACCGGGAAAAGAGGAATCCCTGAAACGTTTTCATCCCTGGATATTCTCCGGTGCCATTGCTTCCATCCAGGGTGAACCGGAAGAGGGAGAAGTGGTGGAAGTTTACACCTCCGCAGACTATTTTATTGCCCTGGGACATTTCCAGATCGGTAGTATTGCCATCCGTGTACTCTCATTCTCCCGGGAAGAGATCAACCGCGATTTCTGGAAAGAACGGTTGCAGGCAGCCTATCAGGTACGCCTGGGGGTAGGACTTGCCGGCCGGCCCGATAACAATACTTACCGGCTGGTACACGGAGAAGGAGACAATCTTCCCGGACTGGTCATTGATATTTATTCCCGTACAGCCGTTATGCAGGCACACTCGGCCGGTATGCATCTGTACCGTATGGAAATTGCAGAAGCCCTGGCCGAAGTGATGGAAGGGGTAATAGAAAATATCTACTACAAATCAGAAACTACCCTGCCTTTTAAAGCAGACCTCTTTCCGGAGAATGGATTCCTGAAAGGAGGAAGCAGTGAGAACGTAGCCATGGAGAACGGGCTGCTTTTCCAGGTAGACTGGCTGAAAGGCCAGAAAACCGGATTCTTTGTCGATCAGTGCGAAAACCGTGCCCTGCTGGAGAGATATTCCAAAGGCCGCTCTGTCCTGAATATGTTCTGTTACACCGGTGGATTCTCTTTCTACGCCATGCGCGGAGGAGCAGAAGTGGTTCACTCGGTAGATAGTTCCGCCAAAGCAGTCGATCTGACCAATAAGAATATAGAACTGAACTTTCCGGGCGATCCCCGTCATACGGCCTATGCGGAAGATGCCTTTAAGTTCCTGGATAGAATGGGCCACCAGTATGATCTGATCGTACTCGATCCTCCGGCATTTGCCAAACATAAAGATGCAGTACGGAATGCACTCCAGGGATACAGGAAACTCAATGCCAAAGCATTCGAAAAGATCAGGCCGGGAGGTATCCTTTTCACCTTCTCCTGTTCGCAGGTGATCACAAAGGATCATTTCCGGACCGCCGTTTTTACGGCTGCCGCCCTTTCTGGACGCAGGGTACGGATCCTGCATCAGCTCACCCAACCCGCCGACCATCCGGTAAATATCTACCATCCTGAGGGAGAATACCTCAAAGGTTTGGTGCTTTACGTGGAATAGAACGGCGTTTTACGGAGTTAAAGTTTAATAAAAGTTAAAACATGCTCGAAAGTAGTGTTGTATAACATAAAATGCTATATATTTGCAGTGTGTTTTTC
>JAJPZL010000385.1:1387-7393 GCA_021204375.1 Bacteroides sp. | reverse complement strand
ATTTAAAAGACAGTCTCTCATTCACGTTCTCTGAGTAGTTTTAGATATGAATTTGTGTTTTAGAGGCCGTGAAGTTCTTTTGAACTTATCTGATCTCTTCTCCTGCATAGAAATGTAGGATCCTGGTGCGGAAAAGATATTCGTATTTAGCTTGCAGAAGTTCGGATTGAGAACGCATCAGGTTGAGTTTTGATTCGTTATACTCTACCGAAGTGGCTTTTCCCTGTTCAAACTTCTCATTCATCAGTTCAAAAGAGGCCTGGGTCGCCTCTACTGCTACCACACTGGTGGTGAATTTGGAATAGGCGGCTGAAGCATTGTAGTATGCTTGTTGGATCTCTTTGTAGAGATCTTTCTTGGTCTCCTCCAGTTGCCATCCGTAACTCATTTCCTGCAGACGGGCGTTCTTTACGCAGTTCTGGGTGGAAAATCGATTAAAGATAGGTATACTTAAGGAAAAGCCAAAGGCTTTATTGAAATTATTACCCCACTGTTTATCGAAATTATCTATTTCCCTGCCTGATGCCCAGTTGTAACTGGTACCCAAACCGGCAGAGAAATAGAGGGAGGGGTAATAGTTGCTCTGGGCAATGCGGATGGATTTACCTGCTCCTTCTAACCTATACCGAACTGCTTTAATTTCCGGACGGATCATCAGAGCCTCGGTATAGACTGTTTCCGGCATTTGCAGATTATAGAATTGTTCTATTTCGTTCGGATCTGTAATGCGGAAACCTTCCGGAGTAGGGAGTTCTAATAGTTGGCTCAGGTCGAGCAAGGAGAGTTCATAGTTGTTCTTTGCCTGTATAAAACTGAGTTCGTCCTGTACCAGACGGGTCCTGGATTCTGCTACCTCTGCTACGGAGGCTTTTCCTACTTCCAGCAGGCTCTCAGCCCGGACGAGTTGTTCTTTACTAAGAATTACCTGTTCCTGGGCTACCCGGGTGAGCTCTTCATTAAAGAGGACCTGGAGGAAGTAGGAGATAATGGTCATGGAAATATCTTCTTTAGCTTTATTAAGGTCTTCAATGGCTGCCTGAAGATTCAGTTTTGCCAACTCATATTGGTTAGGTAATTCCAGACCTGTAAAGATGGGAACGTTGGTATTCAGGGAGAAACTACTGCTCCGTGAATTTACATTAGTATAGGTGTTATCGATCGGGGAGGCACTGCGTCCGAAGTTAAAATTCTGGTTCACGCTGCTACTGAGGTTAGGCAGACGGCTATATTTTGTTGTATGGACTTCGTTCTTATATTGAGCGGCTGTAATTTCCCGTTGCTTGATCTGAATATTGTTGGCAATGGCATAATCTATACATTCCCTGAGCGTCCAGCTTTTCTGAGCTACCAGTGAACTGCTTATGGTTAATAGCAGCAGGAGGGGAGAGTATCTGAATAGTTTCTTCATTGGATATTTTTTCTGAGGTTATACATTTATTTCTTTTTCTTTTCGGAACCTCTTACCTGACTATTAGTGGTAAGTCCCTCTTTAACTTCAATCCGGATACAGTCGCTCATACCTACGGTGATCGGGGTCCGTTCAAACTGTTGATTGATGGAGTCTGTTAACAGGTAAACAAAGGCACTGTCTTTTTTTGAATTCAATGCTGCTTTCGGGAATACTGAGTACCTGGTTGGCGTGTGCCAGTACAATCTCTGCGTTGGCACTGTATCCGGAACGGATCACTACTATATCCGGCATATTGACAGCGGCTTTGATCTCAAAAAGGTTGGCTCCGTTGTCTTCTACGGCTTTGGGGGATATATATTCCAAAATCGCTTCAAAGGATATATTTTGCAGGGCTCCGATGGTAAGTTTGATCGGCATGTTTTCATGGATCCTTCCTACTTCGGTTTCGTCTACATTGCCTTTGAATATAAGATCGTTCATATTGGCTACGGTGGCAATAGTGGTACCGTCATTAAAGGTATTACTCATAATAACGGAGTTATCGGCTTTTACAGGTACATCCAGTATCAGTCCGTCTATGGTACTGCGGATCATGGTATTACTGTAAGAAGCGGTTTTCTGGGTAATTCCTTCGCGTACAATTTCCAGGTTATCGGTTGCATTTTCACGCTCTTCCCGGGCTTGTAACCAGCTTACTTCGGTTCTTTCAAATTCTTCTTTACTGATGAGGCTACGTTCGTAGAGTTTTTTCTGCCGTTCGTACTCCTGTTCGGCTTGACGGGCATTGATCTCGGCAAGGCGTACCCGGCTTTCGGCGCTGTTCAGTTGTCCCAATTCGGGGATTACCTTTATTTTGGCGATTACTTCATCTTTTTTAATTGTCTGTCCTGCTTCTTTATAGACTACATCGATAATGCCTGATATCTGGGGTTTAATCAGGATCTCATCCCGGGGTTCTACCTTTCCGGTGGCAATAGTGGTGCGTTTCAGGTCGGCAATTTCTGGTTTTATAATGTTGTACTCTGTCTTTTCAGGACGTGATTTGGCATACAGGAACATAAAGGTTCCGATAAAGATGGCAGCAATTACTACCAGGAGAAAAATTTTGAGATACTTTTTCATTGTGTCAGATGTTATATTTTATACTTTTTCTTTTTTCTTGCTTTATTTACAGGCTATTCGTCGCGGATAGCGTCGATGGGTTTTACTGCCATAGCCCGGTAAGCAGGTGCGAGTCCTGCCAGCATGCCCAGGGTAAGTAGGAGCAGCGCTGTTCCTACGGCCAGTCCGAAGGTTACCTGGAAGTTGATATAGTCGGGTCTGTCCATGTTGATCGCTGTTTCTGTCAGTTGTAGGAGTCCTACGGCAAAGGATATTCCCGTGAGTCCTGCGATGGACGTGAGAACCATACTTTCTGAAAGGATCTGGTTCATTATATCCCGGGGACGGGCACCGATGGCCCGGCGGATGCCGATCTCTGTGGTACGCTCTTTCACGGTAACCATCATAATATTGCTGACACCGATGGCTCCTGCCAGCAGCGTACCCAGTCCGACCATCCAACCCAGCAGACGGATAACGGTCATCAGGTTATCGATCATACTGAAGAAGGTCTCCATATCAAAGAACCAGACTGCCTGCGGATCGGTGGCACTGATGGTATGGTTCCTTTTCAGGATTTCTCCGATAGGTTCTTCCAGGGAGGTTACTTTTATTCCCGGCTGTGCGGTAATACAGAGATAATCTACCCGGTTTCCCCGGTTGTATGCCTGTGCCATGGTAGAGAAAGGTACGGCTATCATCTGGTAGGAGGGACTTCCGATGTTGATGTTTCTTCCGGTTGATTCGGTCACTCCCACGATCCGGTAGTAGATCACATCCAGGCGGATAAAGTTTCCGCACGGATCGGTATCGGCATCAAAGAGTTCTTCTGCTATGCGGTTACCGATCATACATACTTTCCGGCGTTCCATGATATCCACATCGTTGATAAACCGGCCATATTTCAGATGCTGAATCTCGAAGTCAGCGTAATCCGGATAGACTCCTTTTACAAATCCGGTTGCCTGTTTATCGGCGAAGTAAGCAGTTCTGCCCCAACGCTGGATAACGGGAGAGAGGACATTGATCTCCGGGACATCCCTGCGTAGTTGTTCTACATCGTCCATATCAATTTTCCACCCTCTTCCCTTCCGGAATCCTTTGTAGGCTTCACCGGTACGGTTGGACTCTACAATACAGGAGTTGGTGGCAAAGCCTTCGAAGTTGGAACCCAGGAGTTGTTCGACTCCTTTGCTTCCTCCCATCAGGGCTACCAGCATAAAGATACCCCAGAATACACCAAAGGCGGTCAGAAGGCTACGGGTCTTATTTCGGATGATGGTGATAAAGATCTCTTCCCATCTGTCTATATCAATTCTCATTCTCATATTATTCTGCTCTTAATGCTTTAATGGGACGTATGGTAACAGCTTTCCGGGCAGGAAAGAATCCTGCCAGCGTACCGGCAATGATCAGGGTAAGAGTAGCCTGAATAGCTACTTTCGTATCAACCGTAGGATTCAGAAAAACGGTCTCTGACCATCCGCCTGTGTTGATGGTTGTATTGCCTGCCTGCATATTCATCCATTCGGTAGCTCCGATACCTAATACCAGGCCTATGTATCCGAAGATAGTGGTAATAATAATACTTTCAAGAATGACCAGTATCAGGATAGAAGAGGGCTTGGCACCTAATGCTTTGCGGATACCAAATTCGCGGGTGCGTTCTTTAACGGTGATCAGCATGATATTACTGACTCCTACAATACCGCTGAGAAGGGTAAATATACCGATTATCCAGAGTGCGGTACGGATAATATTCATTCCTGTCTGCATCTGCATATAGTCGGTGAAACGGTTCCAGATTCCGATGGCACTTTTATCGTCTGGTGCGTAGCGGTGATAGGCGGCCAGGACTCTGCGATACTCCTCTTCAAAAGTTTCATTGGCTTCAACGGTTTCAAGTCCCTGTGTGGTGAAGACGATGTCGTTTACCCGGCCTCCTTTGTTATAGATGATTTCGAGGGTTGTATAAGGAATGTAGCCAGGACGGTCTGTCTGCTCACCTGGGTCGGTGTAGATACCTACTACCTGATAGGCTACTTTGCCGGAGGTAAGGTATTTGCCGATAGGGTCTTCGTCACGGAAAAGTGCATCTGCAGTACGTTGGTGCAGTACGAGGACTTTTCTGCGTTCCCAGATATCCAGGTCGTTAAGAAAACGTCCTGCTCCGGGTACCATTTTAATGGCTTCTACCTCCGGGTAGTTGGGATATACTCCTCCCAGAGAGACGGTAATATATTCCTGTTTGTTGGTCAGTGTAATACCACCCTGCCACATACTGGCTCCTACGCTTACTACATGATCTGGAAAGTGTGTTTCGGTGATTTCTACATCTGAGTTGTATATTTGCACCCGGCGGCCCTGCTTTAAACCGTCGAAAGGTTTGCTGGTACGGCCACTCCATATCTTGATGGAATTTCTGGCCCGCTCTCCGGAGGCAGCTTCGAAGGTATTGATAATACCGTTGCCGGCACCCAGAAGTACGATCAGCATAAAAATTCCCCAGGAAACGGCGAACCCGGTGAGAAAAGTACGGAGTTTATTTCGTTTGACAGTACTGTATATTTCCTGCCAGAGGTCGATAATGATTCCCATAGATTGTGTTATTTCATAATTCCGTGTTGTCCGAAGGGGGAGGCTGAGTGGTCGAAATTCTCTTCGATCCGTTCAATGATCCCATCTTTTAACCGGATAATTTTATTGGTCTGGTTGGCTACACCGCTTTCGTGGGTCACTACAATAATAGTCATCCCTTCGCCGTGGAGTTGTTTCAGGATATGGAGTACTTCGACCGAGGTCTTACTATCCAGGACTCCGGTAGATTCATCGGCCAGGATGATCTGAGGATGGGTAATAAGTGCCCGGGCTATGGCTACACGCTGTTTCTGCCCTCCGCTCAATTCATTGGGCATATGGTGTGCCCACTCTTTCAGTCCCAGTTTATCGAGGTATTCCATAGCCAGTAGATTCCGTTTCTTCCGGCTTACTCCCTGGTAAAAGAGAGGTAAGGCTACATTTTCCATCGCATCTTTGAATCCGATCAGGTTAAATGATTGGAAAATAAAACCGATCATCCGGTTTCGGTAAGCTGCGGCTTTGGTTTCACTCAGATTTTTGATAAGTACTTTATTCAGATAATAATCTCCTGTATTGTAATTATCCAGAATACCCAGAATGTTCAGAAGAGTAGATTTTCCGGATTCGGAAGCTCCCATGATGGAGACATATTCTCCTTGGGAGATGGTCAGGTCTATTCCTTTCAGAACATGCAGAGGGGCACCGTTGTAGTAAGTCTTGTTAATGTTGCTCAGGTGAATCATGCGTATGTTTTTAATTTTTTGTTTCCCTGTTAACGGAATTATCTATTAGACGAGGCAAGTTAGTATAAAGTTGCATATACTATTAAATTTTTTGATCATTTCTTTTCGGAAGTTCTTAACCGGCTTATTATCTTTCAGAAAACATTAAAAAAATTTGCTGTCTCGTTCTTC
>JAJPZL010000385.1:0-1377 GCA_021204375.1 Bacteroides sp. | reverse complement strand
CGTTCTTCTTTGCGTTATTTGTAAGGTAAAAATTGACTAACCCAAATTATATTTTACGAACATGAAATCATACTTGGAAAAACCTTACGTAGTAGGGATTGACATTGGAGGTACAAACAGTGTATTTGGTATTGTAGATACCCGTGGAACCATCTTAACCAATGGTTCTATTAAAACCGCAGCGTATACTACTATTGAAGAATATGTGGATGCTTTATGTAAAAGCCTGCTTCCCCTTATTGTAGCACAGGGTGGAGTAGATAAGATCAAAGGTATCGGTGTGGGAGCTCCCAATGGAAACTATTACAGCGGTACTATTGAATTTGCACCCAATCTTCCCTGGAAAGGCGTATTACCCCTCGCTGCCCTGATTGAAGAGAGGCTCGGTATTCCTACGGCACTTACCAACGATGCCAATGCAGCGGCAGTAGGCGAGATGACGTACGGTGCAGCCCGTGGTATGAAAGACTTTATTATGATTACCCTCGGTACAGGTATAGGGAGTGGTATTGTGATCAACGGACAGGTAGTTTATGGCCATGACGGATTTGCCGGTGAACTTGGACACGTGATCGTGCGTCGTCAGGGACGTATGTGCGGATGCGGCCGTAAAGGCTGTTTGGAAACCTATTGTTCGGCTACCGGAGTAGCCCGCACAGCCCGTGAAATACTTGCTGCCCGTACTGAACCGAGTCTGCTCCGGGATATCCCGGCTGAATCTATTGTCTCAAAGGATGTATATGATGCAGCTGTGCAGGGAGATAAACTGGCTCAGGAGATCTTTGAATTTACCGGTACTTTGCTGGGAGAGGCCCTGGCAGACTTTATTGCCTTCTCCAGTCCGGAGGCCATTGTACTTTTCGGTGGTCTGGTTAAATCGGGAGATTATATTATGAAACCTCTCCAGAAAGCTATTGATGACAATATCCTGAATATTTTCAAAGGCAAGGCTAAGATACTCTGTTCTGAACTGAAAGATTCGGATGCAGCCGTATTGGGTGCCAGTGCTCTGGCCTGGGAATTGAAAGAAGCTGCCGTTTGATAAAGCAATGGTTTCCGGAAGATAAATATGGAAAGGTGTATCTTATACGTAAGCTACACCTTTTTTATATGTTTTATTTTTTCAGGTCATTAAGCATCATACGGATCGTATTTTGTTTTCTCTCTTCCAGAAACTCTTTATCGGTTTTGCCAAATATTATCTTTCCATCCTCTGAGGCAACACGTAAAAGTACTATATTGAAAATATTCAGAGATATAATATTTATTATCAGGTCAGAAGCCGGAATAGGATGAATGGTCTCCTTTTTAACTTCCTCATCAATATTCTCCTGTACCCGGGAGAATAGCCGTAACAGATTGGAAGTGATAATTGTC
>JAJPZL010000285.1 GCA_021204375.1 Bacteroides sp. | reverse complement strand
TAATAAAGAGAAGTGTTGTAATCAAATAGCCATGTTGCCTCTTTTAAACAGGGATGGTTTGCATCCTTCGGTGAGAGAATGACTTTATTTACCGGTATACGCCAGTCAATTCCCAAATCCGGATCATTCCAGGCAATGGCTCCTTCTTCCTGAGGAGCGTAATAGTTATCGCATTTGTACTGAAAAACAACTTCCGGGGTCAGTACGGCAAAACCGTGGGCAAAGCCACGTGGTACAAAGAGTTGCCGATGGTTTTCTGCTGTCAGTTCAACCGCAACATGCTGACCGAAAGTGGGAGAGCCTTTCCGGATATCCACGGCTGCATCCAGTACGGCTCCTTTAATAACCCGTACTAATTTACTCTGACAAAAGGGAGGTTTCTGGAAATGGAGTCCCCGAACCACTCCATACGCAGACATAGACTCATTGTCCTGTACAAAAACCGTACGACGCACTTTTTCTTCAAACTCTTTTTGGGAAAATGATTCAAAAAAGTAGCCGCGGTCGTCCCGGAAAATGCGGGGTTCAAGAATAACTACTTCTTCGATGGGTGTTTTAATAACTTCCATAATGATTATGTGAATAGCGGCAAAGATAACTATTTACTCTCTATCCACATAACGTGTCCTATAGATTTATGTTTGATCTTCCGGTTAAAATACCGTTATTTACGGTAAATATGACTTTGGATGGATATACGAAAAGAGGGAATATCCGCGCGGACACTCCCTCTTTTATATCGTAGCTTTTCCCTAATCAGTATTCCTCTTCATTGAAAAAGAAGTCTTCTTTGCTGGGATAGTCAGGCCAAATATCTTCAATGCTCTCATATATTTCACCTTCAGCTTCCATTTCCTGGAGATTCTCAATCACTTCAAGAGGAGCACACGACCGCATAGCGTAATCTATAAGCTCATCCTTGGATGCGGGCCAAGGGGCATCTTCCAGCTTTGATGCTAATTCTAGTGTCCAATACATAGTTTCTCTTTTTAAGTGTGAATACTAAGGTAGTATTTTCAATTTTCCGCAAAAGTATAATATTTTATTTCATTTGCAACTATTATTCCAAAATATTTCCCCTGCTTCTTCACATAAATTAATCTTACGTGATAGTACAAACAAGTAATCTGATAAACGGTTCATATAGGAAGTTAGTTCAGAGTCGATTGGAATGCTTTCTGACAGGGTTGTGATGCTCCGTTCCGCCCTTCTGCAAACAGTTCTGCAAATATGACAGACGGTAGCTCCCCTGCATCCGCCGGGCAGTATAAAAAGCTTTATCCGGGGAAGGAGGTGGTCAATCCGGTCTATCTCCTGTTCCAGTTCTTCTACCTGTAAAGAAGTTATGATGCTGGCTGAGCGCAATTCCGTATTTTCCTGATCGGTTGCCAGGTAAGAGCCTACCGAAAAAAGTGTGTCCTGAACCCGGAGTAAAAAGTTGCGGTCGCTCTCTTCCCGAATGTAGGTGATCAGAAGACCCAGGAAAGAATTTAATTCATCCACGGTACCATACGCCTCTAAGCGCACATCTGCTTTTGATACTCGTTTTCCACCTACCAGAGAGGTAGTACCTTTATCACCACTTTTGGTGTATACCATACTTTTTTTCATGGGCCGATCTTATTTATAGGATTTTATGAGGGTAACAGTTGTCGAAGATAATTAAAAGTTAACAATGTAATATTTCTCAGGCAGTTTTTTATCAAAAAAAAGCAGCCCGGTTTCATGCAGGTCGAAACTATTACCGGAGCGTTCGTCTTTTTTTAATTTCTCCCACATCTCTTTACAGGCCGGCCGGTTGATTTTCTCTACAATAAAAAGAGAGTGTGGAGACACCTTCTGCATACATTTTTCTATCATAGGAAGATAGGCTGCCGAAAAATGATTAATATGTACAATACCCACTTCCGGCAGCTGTTCAATCTCTTCTTCCAATCTGCTTATATCGGGAATATTTATATATCGGGCATCCGGTAAATACCGGCTCAGTAATTCCCGTGTCTTCTCCTCGTATCCGAGACGGTCATCCAGTGCCAGGTACTCTGCCTTGCGGGCAAATCCCATGTGGATCATACCCAGACCGGTACCTGTTCCCAGACTAAGAATATGAGCGGGAGCGGTAAAATTGGCCAGACGGAACAGCAGCCGGTACCGTTTGGTGGTTCCGGTCGTTCTTCCTTTTTGATCCCTTACGGACTTTACCTCTTCCCGTATCCTACTCAGCTCTTCATAAGCGTAATAAGCATTCTTACAATAGATAACATAGGTGATCAGGTTAAAAGCAAAAGGAGAATGAACACCGTATCCTCTGCGGTGCCTGAACCTTTTCATCCATATCCATATCTTTCTTAAAGCCATGTGTTCTTCCGGGTTTATTTGAAAAATGTTCCGGTACCTGGTACTCATAAATTGAGTTATGTAATACCCATACACAACCGGACCTTTCCACAAAAATAGTAACATCTGATGGATTTTTATACAAATCACTGGAAAAACGGTTTGTATCAGCTAAGAGAAAGAGATCAGGGTTGGAAATTGTTTTATTTTTTTAGAACTTCGTTTTATGGAAGAAGCGTTGTGGATAGCGTACTAAATAAGAACATCATGAAAAACAGACTTTTACTAATTGTATCTCTTCTTTCTCTCTTTTCAGTGACTACAAAAGCGCAAAAAGAGTATGCTCCTATCGAATTGGGATGGATCGGAGAGACCCCTGCCGGATCTACTCCGGTAAGTTTCGGAGTACCTTTTATCCAGGGAGAAATTCCGGCTAAAACCTCTTTTATACTGACTACGGAAGCGGGAGAGGAGATACCTGCCGATCACTGAAAGCTGGCCTCCTGGCCCGACGGCTCCCTGAAATGGGTGTGCTTGGCTACAGTAGTACCGGAGGGAAATGATAAACTGTTCCTGACACCCCGGAAAAAAGCGGGTGTAAGATCGGCCGGTTCCATTCAGATAGAGGAGTCTGCAGATCATATTTCCGTATCTACCGACCCGCTTACTGCCACTCTTTCAAGGAAGTGGTAAGAATCTTTTCAATGAGTTACTATTGAACGATAATAAAGTAGCCGGTGCGGCTTCATTAGTTTGCCTGCTGAAATCCCGAAATAAGACTTCTGCCGGTTCTTCCATAGAGGTAATAGAATACCAGAGTGAAATAAGATCTATGGAGGTCGAACAGGCCGGAGAGGTACGGAGTGTCATTAAAATAGAGGGAGTCCATACTAACGGTAGCCGGGAATAGCTTCCTTTTATAGTCCGCCTCTATCTCTATGCCGGCAGTGAACAGGTTAAACTGGTACATACGATCATTTACGACGGCGATACCGAACGCGATTTTATCAAAGGTCTCGGCCTCTCTTTTGAAGTACCGATGCGCGAAGCGCTCTACAATCGCCATATTGCTTTCTCCGGCTATGAAAAAGGGGGATGGAGCGAACCTGTTCAACCCCTTACCGGCCGCATGGAACTTACTTTAAACCACGATCGTACCCTTTATACGCAACAAATAGAGGGAAAACGAATTCCGCCTTATGAAGAGTTTGATGAGAGGAATCGGAAGCTTATTGACGATTGGGCCTCCTGGGATGGGTATCGTCTCTCTCAACTTTCGCCCGATGCTTTTTCCGTACGAAAACGGGCAACCCCTGATTCTCCCTGGATAGGGACCGTCTCCTCCAGCCGCTCTTCCGGTCTGGCTTTTGCGGGAGATGTTAGCGGTGGCCTGGCTGTCTCTCTACAGGATTTCTGGCAATCCTATCCCTCTACACTGGAAATAAACAATGCCAGGACAGATACCGCCACCCTTACTGTCTGGCTATGGAGCCCCGAAGGAGAAGCCATGGATCTCCGTCATTACGACGAAGTAGCCCACGGTCTGGAAGCCAGTTACGAAGATGTGCAGGAAGGGCTCAGCACTCCGTACGGTGTAGCACGCACCAGTGTAGTAAAGATCTACCCTCTTTCTGCCTATCCGGGGAAGAAGGGTATTAGTCAATTAGCCTCCATCCTTTCCGGTACTAACCAACTGATCTGTACCCCGGAATACCTGCAAAGCAGGCATGCTTTTGGTATCTGGAGCCTTCCCAATCTGTCTACACCCTTCCGGGCCTGGGTAGAAGAACGATTGGATGGATATATAGACTACTATCAGAAGCAGATAGAGCAACACAAATGGTATGGATTCTGGAACTACGGGGATGTGATGCACGTTTATGATGCGGTTCGTCACCAGTGGCGATACGATATCGGTGGTTTTGCCTGGGACAATACCGAACTGGCCTCCAATATGTGGCTCTGGTATATGTTCCTGCGGAGTGGCCGGGAGGATATCTGGAAGATGGCAGAAGCGATGTCGCGCCATACCCCGGAAGTGGATGTCTATCATCTTGGAGCGTATGCCGGACTCGGTACCCGTCACAATGTAAGCCACTGGGGATGCGGGGCCAAAGAGGCCCGTGTGAGTCAGGCCGCCTGGAACCGTTTCTATTACTATCTCACTACCGACGAAAGAACCGGTGATTTAATGACCGAGGTCAAAGATGCTGATCATAAACTTTATACCTTAGACCCTATGCGACTGGCTCAGCCCCGGAAAAAATATCCCTCTTCGGCACCCGCCCGTCTCCGCGTTGGTCCCGACTGGCTCGCCTATGTGGGTAACTGGATGACGGAGTGGGAGCGTACCGGAAATACCCTTTACCGGGATAAGATCATTACCGGTATGCGATCCATCGCAGCTTTACCCAATGGACTCTATACCGGCCCCGGGGTATTAGGATACGATCCGGCTACCGGAGAGATCACGTACGAAGGAGACCCGGAGTTACAGAACACCAATCACCTGATGACCATCATGGCTGGTTTTGAAATAATGAATGAGTTATTGGAAATGATCGATATTCCGCAATGGAATGAAGCCTGGGCCGATCATGCTACCCGCTATACTTCACAAGCATGGAAGATTAAACGGTCTGCTTTCCTGGTCCCGAAATTAATAGCCTACGGTGCTCTTTATTATAAAGACAGAACGCTGGCTCAGCAGGCGTGGCGAGAGTTAATCTATGGGCATGGAAAAAGAAGCCCGTAGTTTTAAACCTTATCGGGTGGACCCTCCTCAGACACTGGATCCGGTATGGGAGGAGCCGACGGTCAGTACCAATGGAGTGGCTACCTAGTCGATCGATGTTATTTATTTGTTGGAGGTATTGCCACCGGAAGAGTATCTGGAGGGGGGAAGTAACTTTTCTCGTGAATGAGAAAAGTTTTGGAAAAGAATTCTTTTTTCTGTTTTTTTATTTGTGGGGTGCGTTGTTTTTTGTGGGATTGGTTTTGTTTGGTGGGGTGTTGTTCTTTTTCTTTGTCCCTGACACAAAGAAAAAGAACCAAAAAGAAAAGTCGGGGCGTACGGTGCTCGCTACTCTGGAAGTCTGCGCGGCGGGGTAGCGAGAACTCGCATCTTCGATGCTCAAACAGCTCGCTCCCTTTTTCCGCCGCTCCGAATCCCTCCGCTTCACGCTGTGCTCCGAAGGCCCTTTTAAGAGACGCAACATCGCTCTGCTCGTTGCTCTTTTCTTTTTAAAGTATAGGATTGATATCGGTTTTAAAAGGCTATGGTATAGCGTAGGTTCTATTTTTCGCCCCGGATGGGGCAGCTCATACCAGCCCCGGGCAGAACGAACGTAGTGAGTGACACCCGGAGTTAAAGACCTCACATTATTCGGGCTGAAGGCCCAGTTCTGATTACGATATAGAGTACTTTTCTTATTTCAAAGATGAGGACTGGGCTTTTAGTCTCAATAGTGTGGCCAATTATTTTAATCCGGGGTATTATTTGACTAACACCGATTCTTGATTCACTCCGCTATATTCTGCCACCGGGCTATGATAAACCACTCCTTTAGCGTACACACAAAACCGTAAAACCCGCAAGCGCAGCACTGCGGCGTCAAAAAAGAAGAGACTCCCCACTAAAAAACAATAATCCCATTAAACCAATCGATCCCCACAAACAAAAAAAAGATTTTTCACTAACTTTTTCATCCGAAAAAGTTCACCCCCTAACCCCTTTCTCATATTTCCTATGAAACCAGATCAACACCATAAATCCGCAAAAAGCGAACGGTACCACGACGAGTGCCGGGTACTCATATCCCTTTCCGGCTTCCAATAGTAATCCTCCTGCATACGCTCCAATAGCATTTCCTAAATTAAAAGCTACCTGGATGCTGGCGGCCCCCAGTAATTGCCCGCCGGGAGCGTGGCGAATGATCAGTACCTGTTGGGGAGTAGAAACGGCAAAAAGACCGGTAGTACAGATACACATCAGGAGTATGGCCATCCAGGGAATACCGGCTAGAAAGAAGAGAGCCAGTAATACCAGGCAGATAGTTCCCTGGGAAAAAGCGGCGACCAATCCCGGTGAGTAACGATCCGAAAGCTTACCGCTGGTCAGATTTCCGACCACCATACCGAAACCGGCCAGTACTATCAGGATAGTGATGTGTTCGGGTGCAAATCCCGCTACCTGGGTTAAGAGTGGATTTACATAACTATAGAAACTAAATGCTCCTCCGTTACCCAGCATGGTTGCCAGTAGGATCAGCCAGGGAGCCGGGCTTTTCAGGAAACGGAATTGCTCTTTGAAACCTGTATCGGGTAATCCGGGTACTTGGGGGATCCATCGCCAGACATAATAAAAAGTAATAATACCCCAGATACCTGCCAGCAGGAATGTGCTTCGCCAGGAGATACTGACACTCATAGCTGTTCTAAGGGTACACCGAGCAGGTTGGCAACGGTCATACCCGCTATCATAATAGATACCGCTTCCGATCCTTTTCCTTTGTCGGCCAGTTTTTCCGCTACAATAGAAGCTACTCCAAAGTAGGCCCCATGGGGAAGTCCTGAAAGGAAGCGGGCCAGTAACATGGTTCCGTAGTTGGGAGAGAGGGAAGCCAGAATATTTCCGATAGTCATAATAGCAGCTAAGGTCAACAGGATTTTCTTCAAAGGAAATTTCCGCACGACGGCCAGCATGGGAGCATCCACACAAACCCCGATGGCATACGCCGAGATCAGGTGACCGGCTTTCGCAATGGTGATACCCAACCCTGCGGCTACATCCGGCAGTACCCCCATAATTACAAATTCTGCTATGCCCAGTCCCAGTATTCCGAACGCGATGGCAATCAGACTCTTCTTCATATACAGTTTTTTGGGCGGCAAAGTTACTGCATTTTGTGATCGGTTACATTGATATAGGATAACAAATTGGATATTTCTCTATTTTTGCATGGGTATCTTATTTAAGTAGAACTAACTTCACTGGCTCCTTTATTTTGTTCTGCACTTTTTTCAACAAAGTCCTGTACTTTTTTCTACACCGATCTATACCTTTTTTTACAAAGACCTATACTT
>JAJPZL010000220.1 GCA_021204375.1 Bacteroides sp. | reverse complement strand
CTTTTTTAACAATCAAGGTTTAAACCCTTAATAATGAACAAAATAATATCCGGATCATGGGTGCCGGACCGGATATTATCAAATATAAAAAATCTGCCTTGAAGTGTTGTAGAGTTAAGAATTCAGTTAGTTTACAGGTTAGAATGATTCTAAACAGTAATTTAGAAACAATCTAATTTATCGCTTTGTGGCTAATTACTTTTTCTGCCAAAAAGTGAAAAGTGGACATAGCGTTTCGGGTTCTGCCTGAGGTCTTCCAGCAGCAACGATGCATTCCCAACGGTAGCATTCAGGTTATTGTATAATCCGGGATCGGTAAGGAGCAATCCGATACTGTTATCACGCCGGGTAAGCTGCTCGGTAAAGAGCTTTACATTATATAAAGTGGAATCTGCTTTCTGTACTACGGCGGCATAATCCACATCCTTCAGGTTGTTGGTAATGGAGACCAGGTTCTCTCCTACTACATTGAATTTGCCGGTAAGCTGCGGAATATCGTCGCAGAAAAGATGATTCATCTGGGCAGTCAGTCCTTCGAGATTGGCCATGGTCCCCCGGGCATGATTCAGGGTGGCAGGGATGTTCTCGTCTGCCAGCAACACATTTAACGAGTGAAGGATAGAATCCAGCTTTGGAAGCATACTCTCCAGCTGGGGTTTTAAGCCATCCGTGAGTGCATCCAGGATCCCGCTGTTGAGTACTCCGGGAATGGTATCTCCTACCTGATGAAATTCGCCGGCGTTCCGAGGTAAGACCAGGTTCATACGTACGCCTCCCAGCATTTCCGATTCGAGCTCTGCTCTACTGCCTTTGGGCACTCTGAGCCGGGTATCCACCTCTACCTGTACGGTTACATGGCCGGGATGAGTATAATCATATTGAATACCGTGCACGGTACCTACACGGTAACCATCTGCAAACACCGGGCTCGACTGGGCCAGTCCGTTTATATCGGTATATTTCACATAATAGTAGGCACTGGGTTTAAAAAGATTGATACCTTTCAGGTAATTGATCCCGAATATAAGCATGGCCAATACAACAAGACCTGCAATTCCGATCCTGACTTCTTTCGTAAAGAATTTCATTTTATTATTTGCTATAATTATTATTTTCTGTTTCTTTTAAACTCTGCAATGGCCTGGTTCACATCTGTTTTATTCCCCTCTTTAAAGGCAATAATGAAACAGTCTTTAAAGGTAGCCTGCAATTTCCTGCGGGTACGTACTATTTCATTATAGTCGGTACTTGCTCCGTGTGTATATTTATAAATCCATCCCTCCTGATAGTGATCTACCGGTGCTACCCCTTTAAAACGTTTATCTCCGTCCTTTAACGGGGTGGAAGAGGTTAATATCTGCACTTTAAATACCGGAGCAGAACTGTTGTTCTTACCGGCAATTCCCTGAGTGACCTTTTTTTCAGAAGCCGGGACCGATTTATCCGCCACCCGGGGCGCAGGTTCATACTCTTTTCCTCCTGCCCGTATATCGTGTTCCTTTTTATAGGTAAGAAAAGCTCTATAAATACCGCCGGCCAGGTTCTCTACTCCCTGGGCACTGTTAAGGTAACGCTCCTCTTCGGGATTAGAAATAAATCCCAGTTCGACCAGTACACTGGGCATGGCACTCTCTTTAAGGACCAGGAACCCGGCCTGATGCACCCCTCGGTCGGGCCGCTTGCAGGTAGTACGAAACTCTTTCTGGATCAGGTCTGCCAGGTGTACACTTTGCTCCATATATTTGTCCTGCATAAATTCAAAGATAATATAGGACTCGGAAGAGCCGGGATTGAAGCCGGCATATCGTTGCTGGTAATCACTCTCCAGTAAGATAACGGAGTTCTCCCGTTTGGCAACTTCCAGGTTAGCATCTGATTTGGCAAGCCCCAGTGTCCAGGTAGATGCACCGCGTGGCGACTGATTACCCTTTACCGCATTGGTATGAATGGAGATGAACAGATCGGCTTTGGCATGGTTGGCAATCTCTGCCCGCCGGTTCAGGGTGAGATAGACATCCTTATCGCGGGTATAGACAACCTTTACATCTTTACAGTTCCAGTTGATCATCTCTCCCAGTTTGAGGGCTACTTTCAGGTTGATCGCTTTTTCCTGCGAAACTTTGCCCACTGCTCCGGGATCTCTGCCGCCGTGCCCGGGATCTATCACCACAACAAAATCTCTGCCCCAGGCCTGAAAGGTCAGAGGAGAGAGCAAAAACATATACGGTACTATCAAAAATAATATGTAGTATTTGAAATGTGTCATGATGTTCCGGTACAAATGTAGCAGATTTTTGTTGAAAACCGGTTATATAGGTTCAAGTTTTGTTTTTTTTAAACGGTTACACAAGGAAGAGAGCAAAAAGAGAGGATAAAAAAGCACCGGAAAGCAGCTTTACTGTCCACTATTCCGGTGCGGGAAAGTTTGTGTTAAGTTAATAAGAAGGTATTACCGGAGAGCAAATGTATAACTGACCCCGGCCTTCAGCCAGAATCCCGGTTGGAGAATATTACCCAGGTCGTAATAGTTACGGTCCAGCAGGTTATTGATCTCCCCATATATTTTATAACGTTCCGTATGCCAGCTAAGCTGCAGGTCAAGCAGCGCGAAAGCAGGATAAGGAGTAGCGATACCCTCTTTATTTTGATAAGTACCCATCCGTTTCTGCCAGCGGAAGGCCCAGGAAGCCGAGAGATGGCTATAGATACGGTGATCCAGCCGTACTACCAGTTTATGCCGGAGATAATCCAATGTATATTCCGATATATATCCGGGGTCGGTATCTTTAGTCTGGTGTATATACATATAGCCTGCATAGAGAGAGCCGATATAGGTTTGACTTCCGGATAAACGGGTGAGATCCAACCGGCCGGAAAGTTCTGCTCCCATGTTATTGAGCCGGGTATGGTTGACGGAATAGAGAATAGAATCACCGGCAAGTCCTACCCAGTTGATCATATTCTTTCCTTTATACCAGAATCCTGCGGCTGTAAATTGTAAAGCGGGTTTCTGATACTTGATACCGGCTTCAAAGGATTGGGTCTCTTCCGGATAGAGGTGTTCATTCCCTTTTCGGGTGGCTTTGTCTCCGTAATAGAGTTCTGTATAGGTGGGCATACGCAGAGCCATGTTCCAGGAGGCATACAACTTCCAGGGATCAGCCAGACGGTAAGCTATATCTACGCCCGGATAGAACCGGAAAGTATGGTCCAGAGCGGTATTCGTATTGGCCATCACCCCCAGGGAGGCAGAGAAACGGGAAAGCAGAATATTGTGTTCTCCATAAAAACTGATATTGGTACGGTCGGCCCCCTTTGTATACCGGTAATTACTTCCTGGTATATTCACCGGTTCATATAACTCTTTTTCCTAAGGAGGTGCTACGTACTCCTTCACTACGCATTTCGGCTCCAAAGGATGTTTTACCGGCCCGGGTAAGAAAATAAGCATTCAGGTTCATACCGTATACATTGCCCAGGTGGTAGTTATAAGGATAGTTACTATCCACTCCTTTTACCAACTCGAAACGGTCTTCGTTCCGTAATCAGTAGGCCGATGGCCGGAAGCGAACTTTTCCTTTGGTCTCGGCCTGGACTGAAACGATATATCGCCTGAGATGCTCGAACTGGTCCGGAAATGCAGCCGAATAGAAAGTATTGGCTCCAAAATCCCGGTTAGTAAAGCCGAACTACCAGCTGATATCCACATCGGGATGGGTATAGGTTCCCCGGTAGTATCCCTGCTGGGTCTCAAAATCACTGCTCCGGATGTATCCGTCCGAACGGGAGTAGCGTCCGGAAACCCAGGTGGTCACAGATTTTTTTCGGTAACCCAGGGAAGTGCCTCCGGTAAAGAACCCGTGCTGCCCACCGGAAATGTGCAGGGAGAGGTTATTTTCCTGTACGGTACGGGTAATGATATTGATGGCTCCGGTAAAGGCAGAGGTACCGTACACCCTGGAAGCAGGTCCTTCCAGAATTTCGATCCGTTCAATATCATGAATGTCTACAGGAAAATCGGTCGTATGGTGGCCGGTCTGGGGGTTGTTGATGTTGATGCCGTTCAGTAGGATAGTAATTTGTTCGAACGTTCCCCCGCGGATAGTGATGTCTGTCTGGATCCCCATGTCTCTCCGTTGGCGGACATCTACGCCTACGGCATACTTTAGCAGGTCATTTACACTTTGTACAGGCGCCGTCTCAATCTCCTGACGGCTCAGTACAGTTACCATTCTCGCTGCTTCGTTAAGCGTTAACGGAGCACGGCTTCCGGTGATCTCCACCTCTTCCAGCTCATATTCTTTCATTTGAACCGGCACTTCATTTTATGCTACGGCGGTTTCAAAACCGAAGAATGCCAGGGCAGTAGCCACAGACAAGACTCCGATATTTACTTCCTTTTTCAAACTACAGAATACTGAGTAGGTTTTTCGGTCGAAACGGTTCCAGCGGAAAGCCTTTTTCACAGTAAAACTGTCTTTTTTCATGAATAAAATTTTAGTTAAAATACCGGGCAAAGGTAACATAATTACCGGAATGGCGTTTACTTTGCAGAAATTTTATAATGCAGAAACAGATGCTGAAATTTATCAAGAACTGGGCTCTTCCGCTTGCTATGGTAACCGGTGCGTTGGGATATCCTCTTTTTTCTGTTCTTTCTCCTCTTACTCCCTACCTGATCTTTGCTATGCTGATCCTTACTTTCAGTAAGATCGACCCCAAAGAGCTACGTCCCTCAGGTATGCACTTCTGGCTTCTGTTCCTACAAATTCCGGGGAGTATAGCTGTGTATTATGCCATTGCTCCTTTGAATGCGGTGGTAGCCCAGGCGGCCATGGTTTGTGTGATCGCTCCGACTGCTACAGCCGCAGCAGTCATTACAGCTAAACTGGGTGGAAGTGCCGCCAGCCTTACTACTTATACATTGATGGCCAATATAGGGGTAGCGATTGTGGCTCCTCTCTTTTTCCCGTTGGTAGAGGCGAACCCGGATTTGAGTTTCCGGAACTCGGCAGTTATTATCCTGAGTAAAGCATTTCCTTTACTGATCTTTCCTTTTATCATCTCTTTGATCGTCCGGAAGAGTGCTCCGCACCTGCATGGCAGACTGGTAAAAATGAATGAATTAGCTTTTTACCTGTGGGCACTCTCCCTGACTATTGTAACAGGGCGGACCATCGACTCCCTGGTCCATGATCCGGGAGACCCGAGTATTGAGTTATGGATGGCCTTTGCTGCCCTGGTAGCCTGTGGAACACAATTCTTTCTGGGGAAATGTATTGGTACTCTTTACAAGGACCGTATCAGCGGCGGCCAGGCACTGGGACAAAAGAATATGATACTGGCCATCTGGATGGCCCATACTTATCTCAACCCCATCTCTTCGGTAGGACCGGGTGCGTATGTACTGTGGCAAAATGTATTTAATTCCTGGCAGCTCTGGAAAAAGAGAAAGAGAGAAGAGGCTCTGAAAATGGATCACTCCTCATAAAGGAGATAGTTCCGGCGCATCTCTTTGTAACGGGTTAACTCTTTTTGCCACCGCTCCCGGATCTGCTCTCCGGTATATCCTTTCAGGATATCTTCACGTACTGTACTATTACCGATCAGCAGGTCGAACCAGTTGGAACGGAAAAAGAATCCTTTTTTCTCTCCGGAAAGCTCGTAAAAATGAAGAAAATAATCAAGCGTGAAACCACCTTCGACCGCTGCCTCCCGGAGATCTACCCCATAACATAATTTATCTTTATGAAGGGGATTCTTATCAAACCCCGGCAAAGAGACCGGTTTAAACTCAAAGGTACCATATTTTTTATCGGGAGCTCCGATCACCTGAAAAGGAAAAAGGGTTCCCCGGCCGATACTCATCTGGGTAGCCTCAAAAAGACACAGGGAGGGATAGAGACGAACAGACTGATCGTTGGGAAGATTGGGAGAGGGTTTTACAGAGAGAGAGTAAGGTTCTCCGTGTTTCCAGTTTTGCACCGGGATAACCTGGAGGTTGCAGGAATTCTTTCCGGTAGCCAACCACCCCTCTCCATTGATCATACCCGCCAACTCACCTACCGTACAACCATGGAGAACGGGAACAGGATGCATTCCCACAAAGCTTTTATAGCCGGGTTGAAGGACCGGTCCTTCCACATAGTCGCAGGGATTGGGACGGTCCAGTATCATCATCGGTTTTTCATGTTCCGCACAGGCTTCCATTACATAGTGCATAGTACTTATATAGGTATAGAAACGGGCTCCCACATCCTGGATATCAAAGAGAACTATATCTATATCTTTCATTTGTGAAGCAGAAGGCTTTTTGCTATTGCCATATAAAGATAAGATAGAGACTCCTGTTTTTACATCTTTTCCTCCTTTTACGGTTTCTCCCGCATCAGCCGTACCGCGGAAACCATGTTCGGGTGCAAAGACCGCCACCACATTTACTCCCAACGCCAGGAGAGTATCCAGCAAATGAGTCTGGTTATCTCCTACCAATGAGGTGTGGTTCACCGTCAGAGCAACCCGCTTTCCCTGCAAAGCAGGCAGATAGGTTTCAAATTGCTCTGCTCCCATTACAAGGTGTTGGGGCTGTGCAGTTACTCCGGGACGCCCGCAGGCTGCTACTAACAAGAATATATACAAACAGAGGTTTCTCATCTTTAGGACTCTTTTACAATAATATTCCTACAGGGATAGGGGATCTCTATGCCTTCCCTGTCGAACCGCTCTTTGATGGATTTAAGCAGGTCACATTTTAAAACAAATGCATCACCGGAATTGGCGGCCCAGACCCACGCTTTTAACATAATTGCAGAATCTCCCAGTTCAATCACCCGTACTACTACCTGCGGAACGCCCTTCTCTTTTTCCGCCGGCGAGCGACGGTCAATAAGCAACGGATGTGCCAGTGCCTCCTCCTGCATGATCCGCATGGCATCATCCAGATTGGTATCATACCCTACTCCGATCTCAATAAAACTACAGGTAGCCGGTTCGCCGACAGTCGAATTGATAATGGTAGCGGTATTCATTTTACTATTGGGTACGATCACCTTACGGTTCTCTGCATTGTTCACTACGGTATGCCGCAAAGTGATCTGGACCACTTTCCCTTTAATAGTGCTGTCAATAGCAATAAAATCTCCGATCCGGAAGGGTTTGGCAAAAGCAATAAAGAGTCCGCTGACAATGTTGGAAACAGCCTCCTGGGAAGCAACTCCTACTGCCAGTGTCATAATGCCGGCCCCGGCCAGTAAGGAGGTGCCCAATTTATCCAAAGCCGGGATCATCGAAACGAAGACCTCTCCGCCCATTATATAAATGATAGTGATAAGAATACGCTGCAACAGGCTGACGGCGGTTTTGTCAAACACTGTACTCCAGTGTCGGTTCAGGTAACGTTCAAAAACAAACCGGACGGCAAAGGTAGAGATACGTACCAATAGGTAAATAA
>JAJPZL010000439.1 GCA_021204375.1 Bacteroides sp. | reverse complement strand
AAAATGGGGGAATCGCATGGATAATTTTGCACATTTTCTAATAATAGCTTTAATTTGAATGGTAATAATAAAAGGATTTTATTCACTACTTAATGGTACACACTATGAAACCAACTAATTTTATCGCTCTTGCAGGAGCAGTGGCCGCACTGACAGGTTGTAAGGAAAATAAAGTAGAAGAGAATACCCGCCCGAATATTATTTTTATTCTGGCAGATGATATGGGATATGGAGATCTTTCCTGTTACGGGAATAAATATATCCAAACCCCTGTTATTGATAAGCTGGCTGAAACAGGGACCCGTTTTACCCAGTGTTATGCCGGCTCAGGTATCAGTTCTCCTTCCCGCTGTGCCCTGATGACGGGAAAGAATACCGGTAATACTACGATTCGGGACAACTTTGCTGAAGCCGGTGGGATAGAGGGGCTCAAAGGCACGAATACCATCCGCAGAATGCATTTGTTGCCTACAGATACAACGATCGCTACGGTACTGAGTGCAGCAGGATACCGTACCTGCCTGGTTAATAAATGGCACCTGGATGGTTTTAATCCGGAGGCTACTCCACTAAACCGGGGATTTGATGAATTTTACGGATGGCTTATCAGTACTGCCTATTCGAATGATCCTTATTACTATCCCTACTGGCGGTTTGATAATGATACACTCAGGAATATTGAAGAGAATGCCCAGGATCAACGGATAAAACATAATACAGATATTTCTACCGAGGATGCTATTCAGTTTATCCGCCGTAACCAGGAGAATCCTTTCTTTCTTTATCTGGCCTATGATGCTCCTCACGAACCGTACGTGATCAATGAAACAGATTGGTACGATGATGAAGATTGGGATATGGATACCAAACGGTATGCTGCACTGATCACCCACATGGATGCGGCTATTGGCCGTTTATTGGCAGAACTGGACGAACTGGGGCTTCGAGAAAATACCATGGTTATTTTTAGCTCGGATAACGGGGCAGCCGTGCAGGCTCCTCTGGAAGAGTTAGGATGTAATGCATCTTTCAGAGGGCACAAAGGACAATTATATGAAGGAGGAATTCGTATTCCCTTTATTGTCAATCAGCCGGGTAGTGTTCCGGTACAGACCCTGGCCAATCAAATCTATTTCCCGGATGTATTGCCTACCCTGGCTGCTATAGGAAATGCGGATACTCCTTCGGACCTGAACGGAATGGATGTTTCACCCTTATTTTACGGGGATCAGGTGGATACCGATAACAGGCTTCTTTACTGGGAGTTTCCGGGTAAGCAGCGGGCTGCCCGTAAAGGCGACTGGAAAGTGGTTACCATTAAAAAAGATGCTCCTTTGGAGCTCTATAATATCCGGGAAGATATGAGTGAGTCTACTGATTTGGCAACACAGTATCCGGAAATGGTAGAGGCGTTTGAGAAAGAGATGAAAGCCATGCGAAAACCTTCCCCCAACTGGCCCCTGCCCGGTGAGGAGATATAAGGCATCTATAAAGCGGTAATCCGACCCGGATTACCGCTTTGTTTTTAGATCTCCGGTATAATTTGTCCGTTTTTCCAGCTATTTGTACAGCAGTCTATATCCATTTTTTCTCCATTGGCTATCTTTGGAGATAGAAATGGGCTAATAACCAATTGTATAACTGCTTTCTGATTAATGGTGGATTTTTTGTTTATTTCTTTTTGGGAAATGTGGATAAGGGAATAATAAAACACGATAGCTACACTATTTTAAGTTAAAACACAAATTTACCGGTATGAAAAACTTTTTCTTTTTATCTTTTTTCCTCTTTACTGGTTTTCTTTTTGCCGGAGAGAATCCTTTAAAATTATGGTATAATAAACCTGCAAACCGTTTTGAAGAAGCTTTACCTTTGGGGAACGGTCGTTTGGGTGTAATGGTGTATGGGGGAGTAGAGCGGGAAGTACTTAACCTGAATGAAGAGACCTTATGGGGAGGAGGTCCTACGAATGCAAATCCTACGCCGGATACCCCGGACTATTTGCCGGCAGTACGGGAAGAACTCTTTCGTGGGAACTGGAGTGAGGCTTCCCGGATCCTCCGTACTATTCAGGGGCCTAATTGCCAATCTTTTGTACCCCTGGGGAATCTCTATCTGGATCAGGATATCAAAGGCTCACCCGTCAATTATTACAGGGAACTGGATCTGGAAAGAGCCGTTTCTACCACACGCTACACGATTGATTCCGTAGAATATATACGGGAACTATTTGTTTCGGCTCCCGATCAGGTGATTGTCATGAAGATCTGCGCCTCCAGGCCAGGATCGATTCATCTCCGTATAAGAAGCGATACACCTTTTGAAGGAAGTACGGTAAAAAGCGTCTCTTCCAGTGAATTTCTTCTTTCCGGGCAGTTGCCGTGGCAGATAAACTCAGCCCGTAATTTTCCTCTGGAGTATATAGGTGTCCGGGGGGGAAAAAGAGGGATGCGTTATCAGTACCGTGTGAAAGCCTTGACAGTGGACGGCACCCTTACTACCGTACCTGATTTACAAATAACCGGTGCGACGGAGGTAACTCTCTTCGTCTCAGCCGCTACCAGTTTTAACGGGTACGATAAAAGGCCTGATTTACAGGGAAAAGATGAGGAGCCGGTAGCCCGGGAGTATCTTGAAAATGCTGTGGCTAAAGAGTATGATGAATTACTGGAAAATCATAGGAACGACTATCAGTCTTATTTTAACCGGCTGGAATTATACCTGGGAGAGAATGAGGCAGAGCTCTTTCCTACCGATGTACGTTTAAAAAATTATGCTGCAGGAAAGGAAGATCCTTCACTGGAAGCTCTCTATTTTCAGTTTGGTCGTTATCTGTTGATCTCTTGTTCGCGTCCCGGCGGTGTACCGGCTAACTTACATGGTATCTGGAATCACCGTACCCGTCCTTCATGGGGTAGTAATTTTACTACGAATATTAACCTGCAGATGAACTATTGGCCCGCTGAGCCTCTAGCATTAGGATATCTCACGGAACCATTGATCAGCTTTATTCAACAGGCAGCTGTAACCGGCAAAGAAGTCGCATCCAATTTTTATAAGATGAAGGGATGGACTCTCCACCATAACTCAGATATCTGGGCACATGCTAATCCGGTCGGACACCAGAAAGGAGATCCCAAATGGGCTAACTGGTCTTTAGGCTCTCCGTGGCTTTCTCAGCATTTATACGAGCATTACAGATTTACTATGGATAAGGCCTACCTACTGGAGACAGCCTATCCGTTGATGAAAGAGGTGACTGAATTCTGTAAAGAATGGATGGTAGAAAAAGATGGATACCTCATTACTGCTCCTTCCACTTCGCCGGAGAATGTATTTATAGATGAAAAAGGAAATAAAGGGGTAGTGACCATTGCCTCTACTATGGATATGCAGATAATCTAGGACCTATATACTAATCTTATAGAAGCTTCTGAAGTATTGGAGATAGATGAACCATTAAGAAAAGAGTGGAAAGAGATACGGGAAAAGCTTTTTCCTATGCGCATAGGGAAGAAGGGAAATCTGATGGAGTGGTATGGGGACTGGGAAGATGAAGATCCGGAGCACCGGCATGTTTCTCATCTGTTCGGTCTTCATCCGGGGAGACAAATTTCTCCTCTTACTACTCCTGAGCGAGCGGTAGCTGCCGGAAAGACCCTTGAAATGAGAGGAGATGGAGGTACGGGCTGGAGCAAAGCGTGGAAAATTAACTTCTGGGCACGTTTATTAGATGGAAATCACGCTTATAAGATGTATAGGGAACTTTTTTCTACCTCTACTTTACCCAATCTTTTTGATACTCATCCTCCCTTTCAGATAGATGGCAATTTAGGGAGTATTGCCGGAGTGGGAGAGATGTTATTACATAGTCAGTATGGAGAGATATATCTTTTGCCGGCTTTACCTGAAAAGTGGAAAAAAGGGTCGGTGAAAGGGTTCAGAGCTCGTGGAGGATATAAAGTAGATATGAACTGGAAAGACGGGAATCTCTCCCATGCAGTGATATATGCTTCTCAGGAAGGAGAGTGTACTATACGTACTTCTGCTCCGGTTAGCGTAGAAAAGGAGAACTATCATACTGTGAAGGAGGGTAATTATTATATAACACGGATGAGAACCGTTCCGGATGGATATTATTCTATTGTACTTAAATAAATTGCTGTTATGAAAAACTTTTTCTTTTTGATTTTCTTTGCTGTTACACCCTTACTTTTTGCTCAACCTGCCTATGATTATTCCCAGTTAAAACGCGAGAAGCTGGGACGGGGAGTTGTGGCCGTCCGTGAGAGTGTTGATACTGTTTTTGTGGCCTGGAGGTATCTCTCTTCCGATGCTATGAAGACCGCTTTCAATATTTACCGGAACGGAAAGAAAATAAATAGCTCACCTGTGAAGGAGGTGACTTTTTATCAGAACTATTATCCGGGAAATGAAGCGTGTGTATATACGGTCGTTTCTGTTAAGGGAAAGAAGGAGTAGAAAGAGGGGAGTGGAAGTTATACACTACCTGCTGATGCTCCGATAGGTTATATCAATATTCCGCTGGATATTCCTCAGGGCGGAGTAACGCCTGCCGGGGATAAGTATAGCTATCAGGCCAATGATGCCTCTATCGTGGATGTGGACGGAGATGGTGAATACGAAATTATCCTGAAGTGGCCTCCCACCAATGCCCGGGATAATTCCCACAACGGGGTATACCGGAAATACATTGCTAGACTGTTATCGCCTGGACGGTACCCGTTTGTGGCGTATTGACCTGGGCAGGAATATTCGTTCGGAAGCTCACTATACGCAGTTCATGGTGTATGATCTGGATGGAGACGGGAAGGCCGAGTTAGTAGTAAAAACGGCGGATGGTGCGGTAGATGGTCTGGGAAAGGTGATTGGAGATGCTTCCCTGGATTATCGGAATTCGAACGGTCGTGTACTGGAGGGAAATGAGTACCTTACTGTATTCAGCGGACTCACCGGAGGGGCTCTTTATACAACAGATTATATACCTGCCCGTAGGAATGTGGAAGCGTGGGGAGATCGTACGGGAAACCGCAGTGACCGCTTTCTCGCTTGTGTGGCCTATCTGGATGGTGTTAAGCCCAGTGTAGTGATGTGTCGTGGGCATTATACCCGGACTGTGCTGGCAGCTTATGACTGGGACGGAAAAGAGTTAAAGAGCCGCTGGGTATTTGATACCAATGATCCGCAGTGGAAAGAGTATGCCGGACAGGGGAACCATAATCTGCGTGTGGGGGATGTAGACGGCGATGGTTGTGATGAGATCATTTACGGTTCCTGTGTAATTAATAACGATGGAACAGGTTTACATAATACGGGAATGGGGCATGGAGATGCTATCCACCTGACTTAGTTTGATCCGCAGGATCCTCGCTTACAAATATGGGATTGCCATGAGAACGGGAGAGACGGTTCTACTTTCCGGGATGCTGTTACGGGAGAGATCCTTTTTCAGATCCCGAGTTCTACCGATGTAGGTCGTGCTATGGCAGCTGATATTGATCCCCGTCATCCCGGTGTAGAGATGTGGAGCAGTGATTCCCAGGGGATACGGAGTATAAAAGGAGAAGTTATCAACGATAACCGGAGAGCTGTTTCCATGAATATGGCCGTATGGTGGGATGGTGATCTACTCCGGGAACTGCTGGACCGGAATGTAGTGAGTAAGTATAACTGGGAAGAGGAACGCTCTTATCTGCTGATGATCTTTGAAGGGTGTACCTGGAATAACGGGACCAAAGCCAATCCCTGTTTGCAGGGAGATATACTGGGTGACTGGCGCGAAGAGGTTATTATGCGCACCGGTGATAATAGTGCCTTACGCATTTATGTATCTACTATTCCCACGAAGTATCGTTTTCACACTTTTCTGGAAGATCCCGTGTACAGGATCAGTATCGCTACCCAGAATGTGGCATACAACCAGCCTACACAGCCGGGATTCTATTTTGGTCCCGATCTGAAGGGGACATTCAGAGGATATACATTTAAGAACAAGAAATAATAAACCGGATGAAACAGACTTTATTAATTTACAGCAGGTGTACTACTGGCCGGTTGCGGGCCGGCAACCCGGCAACCAGAACGTACGGAGATCAATGATATGAATACTCCCCTGCATCTACTTCAACCTGATTATAAGACTCCTTATGGTATTCTTTCCCGGGAAGAGGTGAAAAAGGATATGGATCGTGTGCTTGGATATCTAGAACAAGCTACTCCTGCACGGGTGATTAATAAAAATACAGGGGAAGTATCTGCTGTATATACCGATCTGGGTCCGGAGGCAGTACTGGACCGGGGAGATTTCCGTCTGACAAGCTATGAATGGAGAGTAACTTATGCGGCTATGCTGGCTGCTGCCCAGGCCACAGACGATGATCGTTATCTGAACTATGTGACGGACCGTTTTGATTTCCTGACTGAAACGGCTCCTCATTTCCGTAAGTTAATGGATGAACATGGAGTGATCGATCCGCAAATGAAACAATTACTGACCCCGCACACCCTGGACGATGCCGGAGCTATGTGTGCCGCTATGATCAAATCCCAGCAATTCTACAGTAATCCGGCCCTTCGGGCTATTATTAATAATTATATAGATTATATTATGTATAAAGAGTTGCGTCTGAGTGATGGAACTTTCTCCAGGAACCGGCCGCAGCTGAATACACTCTGGCTGGACGACCTCTTTATGTCGGTGCCGGCGATTGTCAATATGGGTAAACTAACCGGAGATACTAAGTATTATGATGAGGCTGTTAAGCAGATCCTTCAGTTCTCTGCCCGCATGTTAGTACCGGAAAAAGGTCTTTATATGCACGGCTGGGTAGAGGGAATGAAAGAACACCCTGCTTTTCATTGTGGACGTGCGAACGGATGGGCCATTCTGACGATGACCGAGGTACTGGATGTACTGCCGGAAAACTATCCCGGTCGTGATAAGGTGATGGCGCTTTATAAAGCCCATGCACGGGGATTGGCTGCGGTGCAAAGCGGAGAGGGTTTCTGGCACCAGCTTCTGGATCGTAACGATTCTTACCTGGAAACCTCTGCTACGGCTATTTATGTCTACTGTTTCTCCCGGGGAATTAATAAAGGATGGTTAGATCCGCTTGCTTATGGACCGGTTGCTCTGTTGGGTTGGCAGGCCGTTTCTACACAAATCAATGAGAAGGGACAGGTAGAGGGAACCTGTGTAGGAACGGGAATGGCATTTAATCCTGCTTTTTATTACTACCGTCCGGTTAATGTCTATGCAGCGCATGGTTACGGACCGGTGGTCTGGGCAGGAGCAGAGATCATCAATCTGTTGGCTAAGCAGCATCCTACAATGAACGATAGTGCTGTGCAGTTCTATGATGCACCCCAAACTACTACTGAACCTATTTTCAGTGTAGAATAAAAAAGAACCGATACAAAACATATACTAT
>JAJPZL010000409.1 GCA_021204375.1 Bacteroides sp. | reverse complement strand
CTTTACTGAAAGCCGAGCGGGTAGATATGAAACAGGCCGGAGCAGTGACCGACGGAAATACGCTCAATACCCAACTGATCAACGAAACCATCCAGCGGCTTGCTGCCGGTGGAGGAGGAATCCTGTTCTTTCCGGCCGGTACCTACCTGACTGCTTCTATCCGGATGGAGAGTAATATAACCCTGGACCTGGAAGCCGGAGCTACTTTACTCTTCTCAGATGATTTTGAGCAATACCTTCCCTATGTAGAGATGCGTTATGAAGGAGTGATGATGAAGAGTTTTCAGCCACTTATCTATGCGGTAGATGCTGAGAACATCACGATCAAAGGAGAAGGAAAACTCGACGGCCAGGGTAAAAGCTGGTGGATGGAGTTCTTCAAGGTGATGGTCGACCTGAAAGAGAACGGTGTACGGGATGTAAACCCTTATCAGGTACTATGGGATAAAGAGAATGATACCAAGGCTATTTACGAACAAACGAACGCTGACTATGTAAATACGTTGCAGCGTCGCTTCTTCCGTCCTCCCTTTATTCATCCCATCCATTGTAAAACTGTACGCATAGAGGGAGTAACCATTGTAAACTCTCCTTTCTGGACTATCAATCCCGAATTCTGTGACAATGTATTTATAAAAGGAGTCATCATTAACAACCCTCCTTCACCCAATACCGACGGTATCAATCCGGAGTCGTGTCGCAATGTACACATCAGCGATTGCCATATCTCTGTAGGTGATGACTGTATTACCATTAAATCAGGTCGTGACCTGCAGGGGCGTAACATAGCAGTACCCTGCGAGAATATCACCATTACCAACTGTACCATGCTTGCCGGACACGGTGGTGTGGTTATTGGGAGTGAAATGAGCGGAAGCGTAAGGAAGATCACCATCAGTAACTGTGTATTTGACGGCACCGACCGGGGTATCCGTTTGAAATCTACCCGTGGACGCGGTGGAGTGGTGGAACAGATACGCGTAAATAATATTGTAATGAGCAATATCAAACAGGAAGCTATTGTGATGGATCTTATGTATAGCAATATGCCCGAAGAACCCTTCTCGGACCGTACCCCCGTATTCCGTAACATCCATATCTCCGACCTTACAGGAGTGAATATAAAAACTCCCATTAAAATACGGGGACTGGACGAATCACCCATCCAGGATGTAACGCTGAGAAATATCAATATTGAAAGCAGTGAAAAACCTTTCTTCCAGAATTATGAAAGGATCAAACTCACCGATGTAATTGTGAATGGAGAAGAAGTAAAATTGGATAAATAAGAATCAAAAAAATGAACCGTAAAAACCTATTGCTTACATTAGTTTTTTGTGCGGTAGCGGCAGCGGCTTTGGCCCAGCCTCACCGCCAGACCTCCGACCATCACTACAGACGCTCCCTGAGTGATGTATTGAATCAGATCGAAGAGCGTTTCGGGGTTACCCTGAAATATGATATTGACACAGTCAATAAACCGGTCTTTTATGCCGATTTCCGGATCCGTCCCTATTCGGTAGAAGAGTCACTCACCAATGTACTAGCTCCCTTTGATTATAAGTATGTCAAACAAGGGGAAGGAGTCTATAAGCTGAAATCTTATGAATATCCCCGCCGTACCGAAGAGGACGGTCAGAAGATGATCGCTTACCTAAACTCACTCTATAACGATAAAACCTCCTTGGAGGAGCGTAAAGAGTGCCTCTATAAAGAGGTGCGAGAAAAACTGGGGATTGACGAACCCCTGGAACACATAACAGGGAATAAACCGATCCTTTCCAAAATACGTAAGTACGACGGATATACCGTTCAGAATATTGCTTTGGAGACATTGCCCGGACTCTATGTATGCGGTTCTATCTATACACCCACCAGTAAAGGCAAACATGCACTGATCATGTGCCCGAACGGACACTTTGGTGACGGCCGTTACCGCAAAGACCAGCAGGAACGTATGGGAACCCTGGCCCGTATGGGAGCCGTGTGCGTAAGCTACGACCTTTTCGGTTGGGGAGAATCACAGCTTCAGGTAGGAGCTACCGGACACCGTTCAGCCATTGCCCACATTATCCAGGCCATGAACGGTATTCTGTTACTGGATTATATAATGACCCGCAAAGATATTGATCCAACACGTATCGGTGCCAACGGAGGTTCAGGCGGTGGCTCGCAGGTTGTATTGCTCACTGCATTGGATAACCGCTATACAGCCGCTGCTCCGGTAGTAAGCCTGGCTTCTCACTTTGATGGTGGTTGCCCCTGTGAAAGCGGTATGCCTGTAACCATGGCCTGTGGCGGAACCAACAACGCCGAACTGATGGCTATGTTCGCACCCCGTCCCCTTCTGGTGGTCTCTGACGGAAAAGACTGGACCAGCAGTGTACCCGACCTCGAATTCCCCTACCTGCAACGTATCTACGGATTTTACGATGCAAAAGATAAAGTGACCAATGTACACCTGCCCGACGAAGGCCATGACTTTGGACCCAGCAAACGGAATGCCGTTTACGACTTCTTTATCTCCGTATTTAACCTTGATCGCAGTAAACTCGACGAGAGCAAAGTAACCATCGAACCGGAATCAGCCCTGCTCAGCTTCGGTGACCGTGCCGAAGATCTTCCGGCCAATGCTATCCGTAAATTTGACGATACTACCATCTACTTCGGTACTAAAGTAACTTCACACATGAAGTCGGATGCTGCCATTGAAAGAAAGGCGCAGGGTTGGGTCGCTTCTCTGGAGCTGAATGATGTCAAGAAAGAGGGCTATGTATTGACCCTGATCTATAATCACCTGTGTGCCGTACGCGACTGGCATAACAACCACTCGTATACACTCGTTCCGGAAGGTGTGAACCCACACAATGGAGAGCCCCTTTCCCAGTTAGACCGGGAGATGATCATTGACTCTACCATGCCGGCCGAAGTACACAATAAACTCATGAACGGTATGCGCAGAGTACTGACCGAAGAGCAGGTAGAAGCAATCTTAGATAAATATACCGTTGGTAAAGTAGCTTTCACCCTGAAGGCCTATAAAGAGATTGTTCCCGATATGACCCCCGAAGAGGAGGCATTTGTGGTAGAGAACCTGAAAATAGCCAGCGAAAAGGCGATTGATTATAAAAATATGAACCAGATATCTGCCGTGTTCAAAATGTATAAGAACCGGATCGAACGCTACTTCAACGATAACGGGCGTAACTGGAGAGATATGTACCGGGATTATAATGAAAAAATGAAGGCAGAAAAGAAGAAAAAAGAACAGCAATAAGTAACCTCTTTTTAAAGTATATGGGTAGCAGCCGGTTCCTGAGGAGCCGGCTGCTTATTTGAATGGTTGCAGGCAAATAGAACCAGGTTCTTTGATCGGCAGTAACTGATAAGGTGCATTGCCATCACCTTGACACAACTGTGCCACTATATTGGCACAGTTATGTCATCAAAATGGAATTGTTGTGCCATCGAAATGGAAAATCTACCTGTTACTGATCTTATAAATTGCTGTTCGTTATCATCCTGAACACAGTGAAGCATCTCCTCTACTACAACACCTATCTACCGGAATCCTTTCCTAAAAGAGATCCGTATTGATTACACCACAGCTGTTTCTCCGTCTTATCCATAGATAGTAATCTCATAACTAATAAGATGAAAGATACCTTTGATTTCTCCCTTCCGGACTCGCAGGCCACTGCGGTAGAACCGATAAAACCCGAAAAATTTGATCTGGAAGCTTATCAGGCTTACGAACAGGAGCTACTTACCCGGTGTAAGAACTTCTGGAAAAGTGATAGTGGAGTACTGGTTTACCGCCGTATGCGGGTTCAGGAGGTATTCTCCTATGACTCCAAAGATATGAAGAAGTCACTGGAGTGGCAGTTAGGAGCCTTATGGAAAAGTATGGCTTTCCGGGCTGATGTTCCGAACTTCCTGGAACCCTGGTATGGTCTGGGCACTATTGCATCCACCTTTGGGTTCGACTATGTATGGAACGAAGGACAGGCCCCCGCTATAAACGGCCATTTCGATTCGGTAGAACAACTATTGAATTACGATGCAAAACCGGTAGAGACCACTCCGATCGGAAAGCATACCCTCGATATGATCGATTATTTCCTGACGAGAACACGGGAAAAACTACCTATCTCTTACTCCGATGTGCAGTCTCCCTTGAATATTGTAGCGAATATGGTAGACTCCAACCAGTTCTATATGGACTTTATTCTCAACCCGGAGCTTATTCACCAGGCCTTTGACCGTACTGCCGCTCTTTTTGTGGATTACATGAAGATACAGCAGCGAATGATCGGGGATGCACTGGCAAAACCGGGACACGGATTTGCCTCCTCCCGCTGTTTTGACGGTATGGGTATGAGCGACGATAATATTGTGATGCTCTCTAACGAGATGTATAACGAATTTGCTGTTCCGGCCCTTATCAAAGCCTGCGCTCCTTTTGGAGGGGGTGTTTTCCACTCTTGCGGCGACTGGTCGGGAAAGAAAGAGGATATAGTAAAGATAGATGGGATCCGGATGGCAGATGGTGCCTTCTCCAAAGCAACCGATCCGAATGCCAATCCTACCGATGGTTTTGCAGATACCTTTGCCGGTACGGGAGTGGTGCTAAATGCACGTATTGTCGGGACTCCGGATGTGGTAGAGGAGAAAGTACGCGAATTATGGAAACCCGGGATGAAACTGATCGTGGCTACCTATTGCGATACACCGGAAGAGCAGAGTCGGGTCTATCAGAAAATCCATGAGATATGCCGGTAACAGCTTCCTCTAAAGTGTGTAATTACAGGTGGCGGGTGGTTGCACTGCTCTTTTTCGCCACTACGATCAATTACATTGACCGCCAGATCCTAGGTATGTTAAAGCCCTTTATTGCCGGTGATTTTAACCTTACGGAACTCAGTTATGGCTATATTGTCTCTACCTTTCAGGCAGCATACGCCATTGGGCTTCTGTTTGCCGGTAACCTGATCGACAAATACGATACCCGCATCAGTTATGCCGTAGCTGTAGTGGTATGGAGTCTCGCAGGCTGTTTCCACGCAGCTGCCCGGAGCGCTTTCGGATTCGGGATTGCCCGCTTTTTCCTGGGGTTGGGAGAGTCGGGGAACTTTCCTGCCGCTATTAAAGCCACAGCCGAGTGGTTCCCCAAAAAAGAACGGGCTCTGGCTACCGGTCTTTTTAATACCGGCGCCAATATGGAAGCCATTATCGCTCCGATCATTGTTTCCGTTATTACCGTAGCCTGGGGATGGCGGTGGGCCTTTATTGTCACCGGACTGTTGGGCTTTGTCTGGGTCATCGCCTGGTTCGTGCTGTACCATTTACCTGCTCAGGTGAAGGGGCTCAGTCAGGCAGAGTATCGGTATATACACGCTGATAGCCTGCATCCGGAAGCAGAGAAGGCGGAAAAGAGTGTACCCTGGAAGGAACTGTTAAAACAGCGTACTACCGTTGGTATCTGCGGAGCCCGTTTTATCTCCGACTGGGTGTGGTGGTTCTTTCTCTTCTGGACGCCCGATTTCCTGCATAAAGTCTATGGAGTGGATATTATACAAATGGTATTGCCACTGATCATTATCTACGTTTTCTCCTCCGTTGGGGGAGTAGCAGGGGGAGCACTCTCCTCTATACTGATCAAAAGAGGCAAAGAGGTAAGTACCTCACGTAAGATAGCGATGCTGGTCCTGGCTCTCTGTGTAGTTCCTGTTAGTATCATTCCTTCTCTCTCTTCCCTGTGGTTCTCCGTCTGCCTGATCGGGGTCGCTGCTTTTGCACATCAGGGCTGGGCATCCAATGTATTTACCCTGGTCTCTGATTTCTATCCGAAGAACTCGGTAGGAAGCATGACGGGTCTGGCCGGTTTTGCAGGTTCTATGGGAGGAATCCTTTCCGGTATCTTTGTGGGTAAGGTGCTGGATCTCACAGGAAGTTATTTCCTGATCTTTACCGTCGCCGGGCTGGCGTATGTGATTGCCTGGAGTGTTTTGCAATTGACTTTGCCGAAGAAATAGTAAAATTCTTTACTGCATTACCAGTAAATATCCTTGCTGTTTCCGCCGGATGTGAAGCCGGCGACAACATAAGGCATTTTTTTTGTTGTGCAACAACCACTGTGAAGCCAGTGGTAACAGGAATGTTCTCCCGGAACACACCTCCTTTTCACGCAACAGGTACGCAGGTCGGACAACATGTTCTTAGAGTAATCACATAGGGAGAGCATCTTCCTATGAACAAAACATTGGTAACATTGTGAAGGATCTTTTCTATATAGGACATAGATATAGAGATCCTTCACTGCATTCAGGAGAACAAAGATCAGCCACACTTTTGATCTTTTTACGGGGTATACTGAGTCGGAAGCACTCCGAACATCTTCTTAAACGATTTCGTAAAGTAACTGGGCGTATTGAATCCTACCGTATAGGCTACCTCTACTACACTCATTTTACCCTCTTTAAGCAGCTCGGCCGCCTTTTTCAACCGGACACTCTTTACAAACTCCGTCGGCGTATTCCCGGTGATCGATTGCAGTTTTCGGTAAAGGTTTACCCGGCTCATCTCCACTTCTTTGCTTAATTCTTCAATCGAATATTCCGCATTCCCCATATTCTTTTCAATCAGGTCCAGGGTACGTTTCAGGAACTTCTCATCCACATAAGAGATCGTGATCTGTTCCGGCTGTATCTCTATCTCCTTCTCAAAAAGCTGCCTGCGCTGCGATTGTTGCTCCAGCAGGTTCCGGATACGCAGTAATAAAATATCCCACTGGAAAGGTTTGGCAATATAGGTATCTGCTCCCTCCTTATATCCCTGCCGTTCGTTCTCGAAGGTATTATTAGCCGTCAGTAGGATCACCGGAACGTGGGAGATAGAGAGGTTGTTCTTGATTCTTCTGCACAATTCAAACCTGCTTACCTGCGGCATCATCAGGTCGGTAATAATAAGATCCGGCTCTTTTTCCAGCGCCACCCGTTCCCCTTCTTCTCCATCCGCTGCTTCATAGAGGGTATAATAACGGGTGAGCTCCTTTTTCAGGTAGCTGCGGAACTCCTGGTTATCCTCCACGATCAATATCTTTTTCCTGGATTCACCTTCCGGTTCGGCCATGGTCTCCACAGGCGGCTCTCCAGCTGTGGACGAAGTCTCCAGATCCATGGGAAGATAGACCGAAAAAACAGAGCCCTTTTCCGGCTCGCTCTCTACTCGTACCTCTCCTCGGTGCATCTCCACATACTCTTTGACCAGGTTCAGCCCGATACCGCTTCCTTTGCGTCCGTCTCCCTCTTCCACCTGTTTAAAGCGTTCGAAGATGGTGGCAAGTTTTTCTTTAGGGATCCTCTTACCGGTATCTTTTACCCTTATTACTGCATATGCTCTCTCCTCTTTTACCTCCCGGGTCAGAGAGACTCGTATGCTCCCGTTCTCTCCGGTGAATTTAATGGCATTTGAGAGCATCCTAAGTTAATTTCCAAATAAAAAGA
>JAJPZL010000253.1 GCA_021204375.1 Bacteroides sp. | reverse complement strand
AAATTAAGCTACTTCAAAGACATTTCTTTGAAAATAAGATAAAAATGAAAGAATTACCGAACTGTTTCTCAGATTATCTCCAATACACCGGAGGGAACCCACCCCACATTGCCATCCTCGATCATAATCTCTTTCCATTCCGTCATAGAATTATCCTTGATCTTTACTTTATGACCTTCATGAAGAATAAAAAGAGTATTTCCACTCTCATTGGGTGTACTTCTCACAGTTACACTCGGACTTAGAATAATAGCATGACTACGCTGGATTATACTTTTTTTCTGCTGAAAAGCAAAGATATTGGAGACCAGACAGAGACACAAACACAGGATCGCACAGAAAAATCCACCTTTTTTTAAAGAGACTCTTCCTGAAAAAATAAAAATCGCCAGAGAAACCAGGAAACATACAAAAAATAAGATACCATATATGCCCCAGTCATCCGTACCGGCCAGATTCATAACCGACTTAAACCATCCTACAAAAAACAGATCCGGGACAACCTCTACTTTATCAATGGTTTTGCTTTGTGCTATTTCCAGATTGGCCTGAATATCTTTATTCGCAGGATTCAGTAAAAGAGCCCGTTCATAGTTCAAAATTGCCCGGGCAATATTATCATCCTTATAGTAACTGTTTCCCAGATTATAGTAAATTTCTGAAGAGACTCCTTCAGTAAGAAGATATTCATACACAGTAATCGCTTTTTTATAATCCTCCTGTATATAGGCACTATCTCCAAGAGTTTTAGTTATATCTCCTTCTACAGTTGCTACACTCTCCTCCTCTGTCATCATTAAATCACCTGTTACCGAATCAGGATTAAACTCTCCCTGTACGTTTGCAGAAAGAAAAATGAAAAAGAACAGAATGCTATATATAAACTTTATTTTCTTCATAACCTCTTAGTATTTAATTGAGTTTTCCATATTACTGATCACTGAAACAGCAGCCTGATATACCTTATCCATAGCCTGATGCTGGTCACCGGGAGCATAGCGGGCAAACTCACACTCATTCAGGGTAGCAATAAACTCTTCGATCAACTCCTCACTCACTCCTGCCCTCTGTAACTCCTGCTGAACATTATCTTTGTTCAGTTCAGATACCGGAATATTCAGTTTGTCACCAATATAGCCCCACTGTGCCCTTAATGCTTCATCATAAAAAGCATCCTTTTTATCTTCACTAAGCAGTTTAGCAGCCAGTTTCAAACGTTTCAGAGCTATCTTATTTGCCTTTTTGGTTTTTACCTTTACAGCATTAGCATTTTCACTAGCTCTCTTCCTGTACCCTACAACAAAAGCAATAAATAACAGAGCCGGTATCATATACCACAAATAATAAGATAAAGTACCCACAAAGAATATATCCCGTGGTTCCGGTTTTACATTATTCAATTTGATAAACCGGATGTCCTCTCCCAGTACTTTGAGATTTTCTTTATTGGTAAAGTTAGCGATCACCTGTTCAGAGTTACCTTCTCCTTTATCAACCCTGATGGTATACTCCTCCGTTGTAAGTGTTTTATACTCTTTAGCTTTGGTATCAAAGTAAGAAAAACTTACCGCAGGTATTTTATACTCGCCTGCATGTCGCGGAATGACCAGATACTCAATAGTACGATTACCGGATAAACCATCCTGGGTCAATACTGAGTTTGTTTCCACCTTCGGATCATATACCTCAAAATCATCCGGGAATTTCACCTCCGGATTAGAAAGAAGTTTCAGGTTTCCAACCCCCGATATAACCAGCTTTAAGGTAATAGCGTCATTAGTTTTTACTTCCTGTGAACTAATAGAAGAAGTTATATTGAACTGTCCCACCGCATCCGTGAAACCAGAAGGTTTTCCGGAAGGCAAAGCACCCACATTGATCGTTAAAGCCGGAGTAGTAAGGGTCTTCTTCACCATTACATAATTAGATCCCCCATTAAAAAACGCTTCGAACGGATCTACATTCCTTACCATACGTGCCACCGAAGCATCAAAACGTGCCGGCTCTATCTTTAACTCACCGGTTTGTTGAGGAAATAAAACAAACTGACGATATACCGTTGTATTATAATTCTTTCCCCGATAGTTCTCTAAAGTCCATTTAATTTCTCTCTCTACCTCCTGAGAATGAAAACCGGTAAAATCCGGCAACTTTGCATTCTCAAGCTGACGTAGGTCAACAGCCGTATAAATTTTATAAGTCAACAAAAAAGCCTCCTGCTCATACACATTTACCTTATTCGCCGTAACTGTAATAAAGAGATCCTGATCAGAAACACTATTATCCGTACTGCGGGAAGCCGCTGATGAGCCCGTATTCCCCGAACGACCTCCTCCGCCGGCATTATTTCCCGCATCTTTATCCTGCGGCAATACCTTTACCTTTACACTATTAGAGGTCATGGATTTGCCATCCGCAACGATGGTTGCCCCCGGAATATCAAATGTACCCTCTTCCGTTGCCAGCAGCGTATAAGTAAATGTAATACTATTGGTAGATTTTACCGTACCGTTTATTATCTCCGTATTGCTCCGCTGTGAACGCATAGGACCCATCAGTACTTCAAAATTCTTAATACCAGGAGCACGGAAATCCTTAACCTTATGGGTAGTAATAGTATATGTAAGCCTAAACTGATCGCCGAGTACTACAGCGTCAGGCGCAGAAGCCGTAAACTGAATATTATCAGCAGCCAGCATATAGCCCATTGTAAGCAGGCTAAACAGCAATATTACTATATTTCTCATCTTTATATCCTCTAATATTTAATTACCAATCCTTATCCAATTCCCTGCCACGAATCACCTGTTGCTGCTTTACCTTATCCTGGACCTCTTTTTCATCCTGCATTACAGAATTCAACAGCTGTTCGGCATTTTCCCTGGACATTTCATTCTCATTCTGTTGCTGATCCTGGTTTTGATCCTGCTTGTCCTGGTTTTGCTGTTGGTCCTGTTGATCTTCATTCTGGTTCTGATCCTCATTATCCTGATTCTGGTCCTCTCCGCCCCCATTTTCCAACATATACTGAGCTAAAGCCAGGTTATAACGGGTTTCATCATCGTGCGGATTATTGCGAAGTGCCTCCTTATACATCTCAATAGCCTTGGCATAATCCTGACTTGCATGAAAAATAACCCCTCCGTTATGGTGGATATGCGAAAGTTTATTTTTATTCTTTTCAATACTGGCAGCAGCCTGATACTGATCCATAGCTTCCTGGAATTTCTGCTCCATCATCAAGGTATTACCCAGATTATACATAGCCGTAGATGACTTCGGATTCACCTCCAGAGCCTTCCGGTAATACACCTCAGCATTTACATACGCCGTATCGTTAAAAGCTTTATTTCCCTTCCGCAAATATTCTCTCTCTGCTTTCTGAGCATACCCTCCCAATGAAAATATAGTCAGTAGCAAAAAGCCTATCATACCATACCTGATTATTCCTGTATATCTTCTCATTTAGAAAACAGCTTTATATTTTTAAACAACGGGTTTTTCTTATTTAAAAGTAAGATCTCCAGTATTAAAAAAGCCAGTACCATCCAGGCTATAGCCTGGAACTGTTCATTATATTGAGTAAACACCTTCGTTTCTACATCTGCCTTGGCCAGCTTATCAATTTCACTTCGAATCGCTCTCTGGGCAGTGTTTGAATTATCAACCCTTACATAAATTCCATTGCCTGCCCGGGAGATCTCCTGACACATCTCTTCATTAAGTCGGGTGATCACGATATTTCCCTCCCGGTCCTTCCGGTAATTATTCCGACCATCCGGAATGGGAGCCCCATCCGGAGAACCAATTCCTAATACATTTACCTGAATATCATCAGCCGCTGCCTTCTGCGCAGCTTCCACGGCTCCCCCTTCGTGACTTTCACCATCCGTAATAATAACAATAGATCTTCCCACTCCCTCCTGAGGAGTAAAACTACGTTGAGCCAATTCAATAGCTGCACGAATATCAGTACCCTGACGGGCGATCAATGACGGATCGATCGAACTCAGGAACATCTTGGCTGAAATAAAATCCGAAGTGATCGGAAGCTGTGTAAACGCATCTCCTGCAAATACGATCATGGCCACTTTATCATTTTCCAGATCATCTACCATACGGGATATCACTCTTTTTGCACGTTCCAGACGATTGGGAGCAACATCCTCCGCCAACATAGAGTTAGAGATATCCAGGGCAATAATAACTTCTACCCCACTCCTTTTCACTGTCTCGTACTTCGCTCCGAATTGCGGGCGTGCAATCACAAAAATCAATAAGGTCAATGCTGTCAGCAACAAACCGAATTTAACGGAAGGACGATACTGGGAAACCTCCGGCATCAACCCGGCCAGTAACTCCGGATCACCAAAACGTTTAATATCCTTTCTTCTGCTATAAACAGAATGAATATATAGTAAAACCAATACTGGTATGATCAGCAAAAGATATAAATAAGCCGGTTCTGCAAATCTGAACATATCTTTATCTCCTTTTTAAATTAGGGAATCCGTTTGAGCACCACATATCGCATAATCAACTCCAGTAATAAAGCTGCGAATGTGGCCAGCGCAAACCATTTATACTCCTCTTCTCTTTTACTAAACTCTTTGACATTCAGCTTAGTCTTCTCCAGTTTATCAATTTCCTGATAAACCTCCTGCAACTTGGAAGTACTCTCGGCCCGGAAATACTCTCCGTCAGTAGCCGCAGATATCTGGATCAATGTTTCCTCATCAATATCCACCTCCACATTTACATACTGCACTCCCATGGCAGTACGGTACTGATAAGGAGCCGTCCCTTTTGTTCCGACCCCAATGGAGTAAATGCGAATACCAAAACTTTTGGCAATTTCAGCAGCCGTAAGCGGAGAGATATCTCCCATATTATTTGTTCCGTCAGTAAGTAGGATGATCACTTTCGATTTCGCCTGACTATCCTTCAAACGGGTTACCGCATTGGCAATCCCCATACCAATGGCTGTCCCATCCTCTACCAATCCACACTGTATAGACTGCATCAGGTTCAACAACACCGAATGATCCACCGTTAAAGGACACTGGGTAAAACTCTCACCGGCAAACAACGTGATCCCGATATTATCGTTAGGACGCCCGTTTATAAACCGGGATGCCACATCCTTGGCCGCCTCCAGACGGTTTGGCTTCAGATCTTCTGCCAGCATACTGGTCGAAATATCAATAGCCAGCATAATATCTATTCCCTCTACCTCACTATTCTGCCACTTGTCCGTAGTCTGAGGACGAGCCAGGACCAGAATGATCAGGATAAAGGTGATCAATCGCAAAATAAAAGGAAGGTGCAACAAATATATTCTGATACTTTTCGGAGCATATTTATACACCCGTGTATCCGAAACCTGCAACGTCGGTTCTGATTGTTTGTGTTTCAGTATATACCATACAATGTAAGGTATAAGCAGTATCAGAAGAAATAAATATCCAATATTAGCAAATATCATCTTTACTCTGTTTCAATTAAAACTGATTATACAGTTCAATCCCAATATAAACCAATATAGCTACTATAGCTACACTTATTACTCCAATAGCCATTCCCAATACTATCTTGGTTTTTCTGGAACGTTTCTCTTCAATGGTAATCTCAGTGGGTACCGGTACAGCATTCGGGTCTACTTCCACCTTGGTCTGATTGACAAATTCAACCGCATGGATCAGATTTGCATCATTCTCATTCATCAGCGGAGCATGTTTGGCAAACTTAACCAGGTCAGCGGTACTGAACAACTCCCGCAGGTCATTCAGAGACTCCTTACTTTCCAGACCAAGCAAATGTTCTATGATCTCCGAAGAAGTCATCTCCAGCGCATTGAAACCATACCGATCCTTAATATAGGTACGGATCACATCCGTAAGCTGTGTATAATACTCTTTCGGATTATCCTTTGCAGCCACCTTTTCCTGCTTGATACGGTCGATCTCCTTCATCGCCTGTTCATGAGGAGGTAATTTAGGCTCTATCTTTATAGTACGAAGAATAGGTTTATTATCATTGAAACGAATGATCAGATAAATAGCCAGGATAAGCAAGGGAATACAAAGAATAGAAAGTAACAATAGCCCTCTCCAGTCTTCCCAGGCAAATGGAGCCTTCATTACCGGCTTGGACCCGAAAAAAATATCCGTATTCATTGTATCAACAGGAACCGTATAAACTTTAAGGGCCAATGGATTAGACTGGTATACAGTCGTATCTACCATCACCTCAAAAGGAGGAATATAATAAAGATCCGAATCAAAAGAGGTGATCGTATACTCCTGTATAATATGCATACGCTGCCTGTTATTCAGATATTGAGTATCCGGACGGGCAATATCCAGAATCTCAACCCCCGTAATCAGTATATCAGCCAACAAAGGAAAAACAGCCCGCTGAGAGGCATCCATTGTCACCTCCAGCTGTACCTTTGTCTGCTCACCGATAAGGATCTGTAAAGAGTCAATACTAGCATCTACCGTCACAGTCTGGGCAGTTACCCGAAAAGCCGTAGAAAACAGTATAAGTATTAGTATCAGGTATTTATTCATCTTATTAATTCCTTTTCGCAAATAGACTCAATAAAGCCTTTACGTAATCCTGGTCGGTACGTACCGAAACAGCATCCACATTACTTTTAGTAAAAGCTTCACTTAATTGTGCCTGTTTCTTACTCCACCAGGCATGATGTGCATTCCGGAGTTTCGCCGATGAAGTATTGATCCACTGTTCATAACCGGTCTCCGCATCTTTTACCTTCATAAGTCCTACCGAAGGTAATTCTGCTACTCGCCTGTCATAAACCTGTATTGCTACCAGATCATGTTTCCGGTTTGCAATAGTCAGACTATTTTTAAACTCTTCCGTATTGTCAATAAAGTCAGAAATCACAAAGGCAGTGCACCGCTTCTTAATAGCCCGGGTCAGATACTCCATTCCCAGACGTATATTGGTGCGCCGGCTCTCCGCCCGGAAATCCAGTAACTCCCTGATGATATAAAGAATATGCTTTTTTCCTTTTTTGGGAGGAATAAACTTCTCAATGCGGTCGGAAAAAAAAATAACTCCGATCTTATCGTTGTTCTGAATAGCCGAGAACGCCAGTGTAGCCGCAATCTCCGTAACCATATCCTTTTTCAGTTGTCCCGAAGTACCGAAATCCAAACTGCCTGAAATATCGATCAGTAACATAACAGTCATTTCCCGCTCCTCTTCAAAAACCTTAATATAAGGACGGTTAAAGCGGGCGGTCACGTTCCAGTCAATATCACGGATATCATCTCCGAACTGATACTCCCTTACTTCTGAAAAGGCCATACCCCTTCCCTTAAAAGCAGAACGATATTGTCCCGCAAAAATGTTGCTGGAAAGTCCTCTGGTCTTTATTTCAATCCGACGTACTTTTTTTAATAACTCGGTTGATTCCATTACATTTAGATGATATTTAATTAATTAAAACCGTGTCTAAGATCGGTTTCGTCAACAATTGCATGGAAATCAGGGCACTTCGACCTTGTTC
>JAJPZL010000221.1 GCA_021204375.1 Bacteroides sp. | reverse complement strand
TGCAGGTACTGTACAGGGAGATAAAATGAAGATCTCAAGAACAGCCCAGGACGATTCAATCGAATTGCACAGGAAATAAGAAGAGATAAATGAACGATGAGTAAGGAGATCCTTTTGTAGAAAGGTACCTCCTTATTTTATTTATTTTTTCTCCTGGTAAGGAGAATTTACTAATTTATACCGGATCCGCAGTTTTCCTTCGTTATAATCACTGCTTATTATTTTAAAGATACCTACTTCGGAGGTTTGATTTACATGTTCTCCTATACAGGCACATAGATCATAGTCTCCTATATAGACTAACCGGAGAGTTTCGCTTACATCCGGGGGTAATTTACTTAAGTCAACACAGTCGGGTACTTCGCTGCGGGGAACCAGGGCAATACGTACCGAAAGGTTTTGATCAATGACCTCATTTACTTTCTCTTCTATTTTTTTTATTTCTTCCTGAAGCGGCGCCTCTTTTAAAAAGTAGTCACATTTGCTTTTCTTCTTTTCAATATGACTGGTTTTGGAACGTTCACATCCAAACATACGGACCATGGTCTGGTTCAGAATGTGTTCTGCGGTATGCATTGGAGCAATGGACACAGATTGAAACTTTTTATCCGGTTTATTTATCTCCATGACAGATTCGTTTTAATGAAGCAAAAATAGGTGTTTTGGTTGGAGACACAAGAACAAAAGAACAGATTTTTTATTCCGGAATATGGATCGGTTCTCCCAGAAACTTAGGCTTTTTCTGAAAGATCAGGTCGATAAAGACCTTTACACGGGCAAAAAGCTCCCGGGTACGGGTTTTAAAGCCGGCTTTTGTATTGACATCCCGTGCATTATATCCTACCGCTTCTATTCCGTTCCTTCCGGCCAGGTAAACCGCCCGTTCGTTATGGAATTTCTGGCTGATGATGGTCAGGTGGGTCTGACCGAATATGGCTTTTGCCCTTACTACTGAATCTAAAGTACGGAAACCTGCATAATCCGGGAAAATAACATGCTCGGGTACTCCCAGCTCCACCAGAGCTTTTTTCATCTCTTCCGGCTCGTTGTAGCTTCTGCGGCTATTGTCTCCACTGACTATAATATAATGTATCTTTCCCTGTTTGTAAAGTTCGGCGGCCGCGTCTATCCTGTAGGTAAAATAGAGGTTCGGTCTGCCGTTACTCAGATCGGGGGAGGTGCCCAGTACTAATCCTACCTTGTGAAAGGGAAGTTCTTCTACCTGGTCATAACAGCGTTTACCGGCATATTTGACAATGTAAACATTGCATAAAGTGATCAGAATAATGAGAGAGAAAAAGAACCAGAATAGAGTAACCATAGCACGAAATCCTTTATAGATAGGTTGCATTTGTTCCGTATTAAGTAAAACAAAAAGGGTTTACAAAAAAAAGGAGTCACGCCTGACTCCAACCTTTGTTAATCCTAAATCTAATACTATGAAAAACACATTGCAAAGATAAGGAGGATTTCCTGAATAGTAAATTTTTGGCCCGTCAAAGATCCTTTTATAACATTGTTTAAGAGTAGAGGGGTTGAACTGTTTAGAGATTTAAAAAACTCTTTTGAAATATTTATGTTGGGTACGCTATTTTACTGCTTTTTTCCCTCTACCCCGGATAAAATCTTTATCTTTGTTCCCCATTAAAATAGAAACGATATGTCATTGAGTGCCACAAAAAAAGAGTGGAGTGAATTATACGTATTTTTTTCTCTTCTTGCCCGGGGAGAAGTAGAGAGCGGAAAAGGTAATAATACGCTGGAAGAGGCAGTATTTATCCCTGTATCCATGATCCGGAGAGAAGAGCACAACGGTCCCCGTTCCTATTACGTGGAAGAAGAGAGTATTCATATAACCGGAGAAAATTACGATAAACGGTTTTCCCGGGAGGATTTTGACTATACGGCGGGTCTGATCTTACGGACTATCCGTAAGGGAGAATCGGAAGAGGTAGAGGCTCCGTGGGAGTTGGAAGCTTTTCTGGATGCCCTGGAAATTTACGATATTGCGGCAGTCACCAATGACCGTACTGACTTTTATGTTGCTTTTTATCATCCTTCTACTCCTTTGACCGGCTTTTATGTACACTCCCGTATTGGAAAGATGTTTCCCCTGCTGGATGGAGGCAGGGCAGCCAATATAAAATTTGAACTCTCCGGTGTAAAATTTGCCGTACCTACTGTTGACAAGGTAAATGCACTCAAAGAGCCGTTTGAGGTAACGGACCGGCTGAACCTGATCGAGCGGCTGGGAGGTATCTTAAAATATGCGGATGTTGCCGATAAAGTATTTCGTTGTAATTTACAGATGATCGATCTGCACTTTCCCCGTATTTTGGCCGAAATGGCCCGTATGATGCATCTCGAGGGTATTACACGGATCGATGAACTGACGGAGCGGATAAAAGAGATGAATCCTTTGAAGATAAAGGACGAACTGATTCATAAGCACTCTTACTATGAATACAAGATGAGGCAATTCCTGCTGGTCACTGCATTGGGGATGAGGCCTGCCAAGATCTTCAACGGAACAGACTCACCGGTAGCAGGCTTCTTTGTAGTAGGGGGAGATGGTAAAATTATCTGCTATCAGAAAAATGATAAAGAGAATTTTGAAGAGTTCCTTTATCATAATACCCGGCTGGAAAGGGGGGATACCGGTAAAGATAAATATGGTTATCTGGAGCGTGAAAATAAGGTCTGGTATTTTAAGCTCAATATCAAGGTCGGAATTATTAAACGCTGAATCCTCTGATCATTACTCCGGGAGGAATCTCTTTCTTCCTTGGTTTCCTCTATCTGCTATATTCTTACCTCTCCTGTTGTTGCTTCCGGATTTTTCTTTTTATCTCCTGCAGGGACATAAAATGTAAAAACGAAATGTGTTTTATCGTTTTCCGTAACGATTCCGGTAAACTTTTCTTTTTTATGTATGATCAGTGATGAAAATACAACCAGTGTGCATATTTTGCCTCTTTTTGGGCTATCTTTAGTATAAAATGCTATAGATTATCCCGAACAATCTTCTATTTTTGCTTGTGAGTAGCAGGGAGAAAAAAGTGAATTCTCTGCCTGTTTGAAGTTGGAATCTCTTTGGAAATTAAGTTTCACACATCTTGCTAATACCATGATCACTAACCAACCGGAACAGATAATCTATTCCGTTCCGGATTGGTAGCCACCCGATCAACCCATAACACTTCTAACTGTCTTTACCAAACGTGCTGTCAATCTGGTCACCGGATGACAGCACGGGCGGGTGGTCAACTTTACTTTTAGCATAGATGGAGAATGAACGGATTTTATTCCAGTAGTACAAAATTAACAATCCAGGCCCACAGGTTGGCCAGTAAAACAGCTGCCTGATTACTCAGGCTACCTGATTCAGGGATCGTTATTCCCGGATTGCTGTTTATCTGGTAATTATAGAGGTCAATATCTCCACAGTATACAATACCGTTTAGTTTATCGACTCCCAATACGATCCCTCCTCCGTCAGGGGTCAGTAAGACAGGTGTTATATTGTTGGCCGCTGCCTCTTCCAGGGATATTCTTCCGAAAGCATTATCATATACTCTGTACTGCAGCGTATTATCTACCACACCGAAAGGTCCGTTCGTAATAAAATCCGGTGCGTTTGTAGTCAATGTATAAGGTTGTATCTGACCTGACGGAACCGGATAGGTGTAGGCTACTCCTAGTGCGGCCATTAGATCGCTGTTTGTGGAGAGGTTATCGTAGTGTGCAATAAGTACCCTGTTGGAACTTGCCTCGTGCCATGCAATAATAGTGCCCGGGTCCGGATTGTAAGGATAGGGGCAATAGAGCACATCGTACAAAGAGAGCAGGACTGCCGGATAGCTTGTGGTGGTAGAAGAGAGGTCGGAAATATTGATTCCTTCTATATCCGCTCTTCCTCCGGGACCGAAATTTCCTGTTTCCCGGAGCATGGCTACATAGGCACGCGTACGCTGATTGGGGGCCACTGTTGTTCCTAATACATAGTTACCCAGGCTTCCTAATTCGCCGGTTGCGGGTCCATACAGGTTTATAGCCGTATCCCCCCGGTAGACAGGTGTTCCCTGTGTGATACTGATCGTGAGTTCCAGGCGTCCGGCAATGATCGTAATATATTCGGGCAGATCAAACGATTCATCGTATGGCCGGAGCGCAGTTACAGTTATAACTGTTCCGTCATCAGAAATAGCTACCTGGAAGATACTATCCGGATCGTTAAAATCTTCTCCTAAAGTGATGGATCCTGCTTCTTCATCTATATTTCCGTCGGCATTGCTCCAGTAGGCTGTATAAGTGTCAAGATTGGTATCTACTGATATGGATTCTGTAGATCCTGCTCTGTATAAAAGCCTTACATTCCGGGTAGAGACTCCGAAATAGTTGTAATTATCAAAAACCATATCCATCGTTACTTCATCCCATACCTTTATTTCTGCCTCAATTTGCGAGGAGGGATAGAGGGCAGCCTCATCCGGTGTGCGCCAGCCTGCGGCCAGTACGGTGTTGATATCGAAAAATAGCGGTGATTACGAAGTACCTGCCCAAAAAGAGCCGGATCATTATCCGGAACAAAATCCATTTGGTAATAAGTAGGAGTGGTATCTGTGCCATAGAGTCCGCCTACTACCACAATCGTAGCTGCTGTCTGCCGGTCGGCTTCCGGTGTTACCGGTGATTCCGGCAGGTAAATCTGTTCTTGTGAGAGATTTCCGGTTACACTGACCGGATCTGTATCAATGGATTGTGTAGTGCCGGCGGGAATGCTGGGGACGGTTACTAAGTCATCCGTCATACTATCAGGAATGATCTGGTATTGGTTACTGGCCCGGTAAAGTTGTACGGAGGTCAGGATAAAATCAGGAGCGGTATTACGTACATCTACCCTTGCTGCGGAACGCACCAATACGACCGGGAGTTCAGTATCTTCGGTAAGTCCTCCTGTCAATTCCAGCTCCCCGAACATCGGTAAAGTGGTATCAAATTCGGTCTCCGGATAGGTTCCCGTAAGGGACTGGCGTATCTGCTCTTCTGTCATACCCTGTGTCAATATGTTGGTTGCGGCACCTGTGTTAGCCAGCAGGTAGAATTTCAGTGGATTGGTGGTCGGAGTAAGCCTGGCGTAGAACCTATAATCGTAAGGAGTAGTACCTGCACTCAGTCCATATCCCGCTACACCGTAATTGTACTGGTAACCATCACCGGTATCTTCAAGCACCAGCACAAAAATATTGTTGATCGCCTCTTCATCTACAGCTCTTAAGCCTCTTTTTCCTATACCGGGAACTTTCACTTGCATATAAACGGATATCTCTTTTTCTTCTGTAGAAGGAATAAAAGGGGTATCGTTGTTGCGGCAGGCAGTGGTGATAACTGCTGTTAAAGCGATCAACAGACTGATGGTATGTATATTCATTTTTCTTGTTTGCATAGAGCTGATCATATAGGTCATACAATGGGGTTAACCTCTTCAGAATCCCATTCTTTTACAGATACTTCTACGGATATTCCCTGGAAGCGGATGTAGATGGGAATGGTTAGTTCCTCTACTTCTTCTGCCTGGATATTATTATCCCGCAGGAAGTCTTTCAACCGGAGAAAGTATACCTGTTTTCCCTCTCCATTGTAGAAGTCAATCTCAATATCGTTCTCGTTCCCGAAACGGAACAGGTCGAATTTCGATTGCAGTATATTTTCGCCGGTAAGTGTCAGGGTAGGGTACATACTATCTGTTTCTCCGGTTACTCTCCTCATAAAATCATACCCCACAAAAAAATTTCTCAGCACGATCCATCCCTGTGGATCACCGGCGGCACGGTTTATCGCTGTTTCGCCGGGAGTGGTTTCTAATCCTTCTATATAGATCGCCATACGAATGTGGGCAGAATGAAAGAGAACCGTATCTGAGTTCGTTCCATATTCCGGAATAGTGATGGATTGCCTGCCGTAATAAAGAGAATCAAAATTTTGTACCGGTTCTCCCCGCAGGTAGTAACTGCTATAGAGAGTCTGGCTCCGGAGGGAACCCTGGTTTACAGGAAATTCCGACCATTCACTGACGTTAGCCCAGCATACTATTTCATACTCACCAGGTTCCAGATCCGGGGTAATTCCCTGAAAAGTTTCCAGTTCCGACCGGGTAGAGAGTCTTTGCGTCCTGTATTCTCCTTTCTTATTGAAGATATAGGTACGTACACTCTCTATCCGTCGGCTGAAAATATCGGTTGATCCTCCGGCATAATAGCGGAACGAGATTTGATAAGAGTCTGCCGGTGGGCAGTCACTCAGATCTTCTTTGATGTTACACCCTGTCACTACCAGCAGCAGGTACCAGAGCATATATATGCCGGGGTTGTTTTTTTCATCAGAGGATCGGTGTCACTTCGACAGTTTGCCAGGTTTCAATCTCTACATTTACCCATATATTAATTGTTTCTTCTTCCGGACGAATCCCCAGATCGCTGTCAGTGAAAGCCAGATCCGTAATCTTATAGATGGTATTAGGCTCAAAAGAGACTATTTCTGCTCCATTTCCATTCCTGAATCCTCTAACGGTCAGATACAAAGGAGTAGCAATGGTGGCTCCTGCGGAAGTAACCGCATCTGTAAACTTAACAATAATGTGCGGTACCGGATTTGAGTCTCCGAATACATGGTAAGCCCAGGTACCATCTGCCGGAGCGATCACTCGGGTTCCTGTAATGGCTGTCTGTGCCGAGTTCACATAATCCTGCAAAGTAGTATAATAGCTATAAGTATAATTATCAGCGTCCGTTCTGTCATACAGGGTAACATCTGATCCGTTGTTGGTCACCGTATAGCCGGTCGGATCCAGGCTCAACGGCAGATCCGAATAGTAATTGTTGATATAAATTCCTTCTAAGGTAAAGGACTGTAATTCTCCTGTGTAGGTAAATTGTACAATCTCTATGCGGGAGTTGATCGGGGCAATGGTTACATTGGCGTAGAGGTCTTCGGCTGTTAACGGAGCGGTTCCCGTCCAATTTGCAGGGTTGTCGCCGTATAACCTGAGGCCTTCTCCCCCTGTCATAACGGTAAGTAAACCTCCGGTCTGTGTACCGTCACTCAAAGCTCCGTAAGCTATCTGTTGGATATTGAGAATGACATCTTCCACATCTGAGAATCTTTCTCCGATAATAGTTGGAAAACCGGCACTTGCACCGTCCTGGTCGGAGGAGTTGTAGTTCCCTACAATATAGACCTGGGTAACTGAGGAAGGTACGCCTTCGAATTCATAGCCACCCGATAAGTCGTTCATGGTAATGTTCCCTGTGGCTCCTACGGTCCTTACATCGTAAATAAGCGGATCTGTATCACTATTCAGGAAATAGATAATAGCTGAGACCAGAGGCGCTTTCTGACCTGTCTGGGTTGGCTGATCGTCCCGGGGGCTTCCCTGCTCCTCGGTATTGATCCTGAGGTATACAGATTTGGTCTCTCCTGTGTTAACAGGTTCAATAGGATCTTTTTCTGAACAACCGGCTACAATAATTGCCATTGAAAAAGC
>JAJPZL010000483.1 GCA_021204375.1 Bacteroides sp. | reverse complement strand
ATTTAATACTATGAATATGAGAAGAGCACTATTGATTTTTATGGTAACTTCCCTGGGGATCTGTTCTGTTTTACAGGCACAATAGGCAGAATTAAAAGCTTTTCCTACCGCTGAAGGATTTGGAAAACTTGCTACCGGCGGGCGCGGCGGAAAAGTGGTAGAAGTAACTACCTTAGAAGATTATAACGACTTTTCCGGTTCCGGAGCCCTGGAAGATACCATTCCCGGCTCCTTCCGCTGGGCCTTACGACAATATCCCGATGAACCCATTACAGTCGTTTTCCGGGTATCCGGAGTGATCCGGCTAAGAGGACAATTAAGATGCAAAAGAGACAACTTTACCATTGCCGGCCAAACAGCTCCCGGCGAAGGCATCTGTTTTACCCACAATGTACTCAACTTTGGCGGATCCACCAATTTTATTATCCGCCATATCCGCTCCAGGATCGGTGATGTAGATGTATATGGTGCTTTAGTAGAAAATAACTCCTTTATAGCCAACAACAGCAGTAACTTTATTATCAACCACTGCTCCTTTGGCTGGTCTGCCGAAGAGAATATGAACACTTACGATAACAAATTCCAGACCGTTCAATGGTGTATTATCCACGAAGGACTCTACAACGCAGCCCATAAAAAAGCGACCCCGCGCGATTACGCCACCCAGTGGGGAGGATCGCAGGCGGCCTATCATCACAATATCCTGGCCCATAACAATTCACGCAGTTGCCGGTTTAACGGTGCCACCAGTAACGACAACCAGGTATTTCTTGAATATATCAATAACATCAATTACAACTAGGGAAGCGAAAATGCCTGTTACGGGGGTGAGAACACCGGAAAGGTGCGTTCCATCCACGAAGTAAATATGATCAATAACTACTATAAGCCGGGACCGGCCACCTTAGCCGAGGTGGCCCGACTCTATTTTGTCCGTCCCTCCTATGCCCGTAGCGGAGCCGTTTCCGAAGGCTCTGCCCAATGGTACCTGGAAGGAAATATCATGAAAGGCAGCAGTGAGATCACAGCCAACAACTGGTTAGGGGTAAAGTTGGATGATGCCGGTGCGCACTATACAGAAGAACAATTGCGGGTAGATACCATCATCGTTCCCAACAATGCAGTCCGTGACCCGGCCTCTGTCACCCATTACCATACCTATACTTACAGTAACTACCAGACAGCCCGGGATGCCTTTGATTCCATGGTTGCCATCAATAAAGGTGCCGGAACATGGCCTCACGACGCCATCGACCGCCGGCTGCTGGAAGAAGTAAAAGAAGGAACAGCCAGTGGAAAAGGAACCAACCCCACTTACACAGTGAACGGCGTGGTGTACGATAATAAATTCTACGACCGCCCCTTAGGAATGATCGATGCTCCCGAAGGTGTAGGCGGTTATCCGGTCTATGACTCTGTAGTAAGTGACCTGGAAGACAAAGATAAAGACGGAATCCCGGATGAATGGGAATTGACCAATGGGCTGGATCCCAACAACCCGGACGATGGAAATTATGTAAATTCGATTGGTTACATAGCCTTAGAAGTATATCTGAACTCTTTGGTAGGAGAAATAATTGAAGAGAGGGACTTCAAAAAGCCTGTGGCTATTCAATAAGTTACAGATAAGAAGCCTATATGTATAAAGGCAAAATAAAAATAACCGGGTATATGTAGAAAAGCCATCCGAAGGGTAGCTCCAAAAAGCGGAAGAAAAGTGTTCTTCCGCTTTTTGGAGTTGTGACTTTTTCATTTTTACACACCCATAGTATGAAAAAGCCATTTTTACCCTTGCTACAGATAGCTATAGAGAAGATGAATGTAAGAAAAAAGACTTTTTGGTCACCCCCAACGATATAAACGATAGAGGAACAATAAAAAGAGAACTCATCCGTATGAGTCAGTCTGTTTTTTCTGAACTCCTTTATATACAAAGAAAGCAACGATCAATACGCCTACAAAAATAAAAAAGTACCCAAACTCACGGCTATATTTCATCACAGTACCCATCAACTGCTCTTCGGGAACAATGGAATGGAGATAATACCCCATAGCGGCCAGGATGATATTCCAGATACCGGCTCCCAGCGTGGTATAGAGCAAAAAGGTGCTGAATTTCATCCTTGCTAATCCGGCAGGAATGGAAATAAGCTGGCGGATACCCGGGATCAAACGACCCACAAAAGTAGAAACAGCACCATGTTTATCGAAATAGTGTTCGGCTTTTTCTACTTTGGCACTATTGAGCAGGCACATATGCCCCAGGCGGCTGTTGGCAAAGGCATAGACAATGGGACGCCCCAGCCCTTTGGCTAAGTAATAATTGATAATTGCTCCCAGATCGGCTCCGATAGTGGAAAAAAGGACTACCAGGAAGATATTCAACTCATCGCCGGAAGCAGCTTTATAGGCAGCAGGTGGTACAACCAACTCGGAAAGGAGAGGAATAAATGAACTTTCAATGGTCATCAGGATAGTAATGGTCCAGTAATTAAGATGATAGAGGCACCATTGTATAAAGGCTACAGATTCCATAAACAGGTATTTCTTTTAATTAATTGTCATAGACGATCTGGTTGCGAAGAGTATAAAGCAGACTCCGGGTCTCTGCATCCAGATCGGGAAAGAGTTTGAGGAACTGATGAAAGGCTTCGGGATACCGGGCTACCATCCCTTCAAAATATTTGTAAAACTCAGCGTGTTGCTTAAGCTGAAAATGGGAGTAAGCAAAATACATCAGTACCCGGGAGAGATCCGGCTCTTTCTCCTCCACCAGTTTGAGTAGAACCAGTGCCTGACGGTATTCTTCCGACTCCATATAGATCTCAATTACCTTCAGGTAAGCCTCACTGCTGAAACCCCCGGTTTTAAGGGCCTGGAAAAAGAATTCATACGCTTTGACGGGATCACCCATCTCCATATAGAACTTTCCTTTATAAAGATAGGGTTCCATGCGTTCGGGAGCATCTTTAATAGCCTGATTCAGGTATTCCAACGCTTTGGGCCTATTCTCCAGCATAGAGTAACACAATGCCAGATTGAAGTAGAGTTCCCACCGGGCTTCGTCGCGCAATTCTTCCATGGATAAGGCCTGCTCAAAATAGAGCTCTGCACTCTCTACATCTTCAAAATTGAGGTAACAGAATCCGATAAAGATATATACAATAAAGATATCGCTCCGGTATTCGGCAAACTTCAGGTAAGATTCCAGGGCTTTCTCAAAGTTTTCGAGTTTGAGGTAAGCGTGCCCGATCAGGAAATAAACGGTATAGAGTTCGGGATCAATGGCCAGTACAAACTCACAAGCTTCGAGGGCTTTTTCATAATTACCGGTAAGGTAGTAGTGGTTGGCAAGTTCGTGCCAGTCTTCAGCCGAATAGGGATCTTCATCCAGCAGCTCATTGAGTAGCTTGACTCCCTCTTCGTAATTATCGGTCTCCACATAGAAGCTGGCCAGTTCCTGCTTCATCTCACTGTTAGCAGGGAAACGCTCCACCCCTTTCTGCAGGCACTCTATCCCCCAGTCTATCAGATCGGCATTGTAATAGATATTGGCAACGTCCACATAATCCTCTTCATCGAGACTCTCTCTTTCCAGAATCTCATCCAGCATAGAACGGGCCTCTTTCACTTTTCGGGAAGCCATATAGATCTCGGCAAAAAGGAGCCTTGCCTGTAAATGGGTACGTTCCCCAATGGTGGCGGCAATCTCCTCGGCCTCTTCTGTCTCGCCACGATCCAGAAAAATACGGGCTTTTGTAATGATCAGATCCAGGTTACCGGGGTGTAATACTAATCCGTATTCAATTATTTCAAGAGCAAGTTCCTCATCTCCGGAAAAAGTAAGGGTCTGTTCGATCATATCCAACAATTCTTCCATCTCATACCATTTGGATTCGCCCATTTCACGCATGGTCCTGAAGGCCTCGACCGCCTCTTTGACCTGGCTGTTATTTTCCGGCAAGTACATAGGATCAAACTTCATCTGAGTTTTATTAAGGTGATATTTTTTATAAACACAAAGGAGAGGGATAGGTTTACACCTTCTCTCTCTTTTATGTTTCCAGGCAAATAGTTTTATTTATTCATTCTACTCCAGGTATCTTTAAGCCCTACGGTACGGTTAAAGATAAGATTTTCAGGAGTAGAATCTTTGTCTACATTAAAGTAACCGATCCGTTGGAACTGTAGATAGTCGTAAGGTTTAGCTTGAAGAAGATACTTCTCGACATAGCAGTTTTTGAGTATTTTTAACGAGTCCGGATTCAGGAGTGCACGGAAATCGGCCTCTTTCTCTTCGGAAGGATTCTCTACCTTGAAAAGACGGTCGTAAAGTCGTACTTCAGCAGGCAGGCAGTGGCGGGTACTGAGCCAGTGCAGGGTACCTTTTACCTTCCGGTTGCTGTCAGGCATACCACTCCGGGTGTTGGGGTCGTACTCACAGTAGATCTCTTCTATCTCTCCCTCTTCATTCTTTTTAAAACTGGTACACTCTATGATATAGGCATTTTTAAGACGGACTTCCCGGCCGGGAGTAAGCCGGAAATATTTTTTAGGGGCCTCTTCCATAAAGTCTTCCCGCTCAATCCAGAGTTCGCGGCTGAATTCAATGGTGTGAACACCCGCTGACGCATCTTCCGGATTATTGATGGCTTCCATCTCCTCTACCTGATCCTGGGGATAGTTGGTGATGATCAGCTTTACCGGATCCAGCACAGCAGAAACACGGGTTGCACGCAGATTGAGATCCTCACGGGCAGCCGCTTCGAGCATAGCCACATCATTGAGGGCATCAAACTTGGTATAACCGATCATGTTGATAAACTTTTGGATCGACTTCGGAGAGTACCCTCTTCGGCGGTACCCGCAAAGAGTAGGCATCCGAGGATCGTCCCAGCCGTCAACCAGCCCTTCCTTAACCAGGGTAAGTAGTTTACGTTTGCTCATCACCGTATAGGTAAGGTTCAGCCGGTTAAACTCAATCTGGCGGGGGCGGTATCCGGATTCGGTTACCAAATCCTTTTCCTCTATCAGTTCATCTATAAAATAGTCATACAGGGGACGATGTACCTCAAATTCGAGGGTACAGATAGAGTGAGTCACCCCTTCGAAATAGTCGCTTTGCCCGTGGGCAAAATCGTACATGGGATAGACTTTCCAGGTATCGCCGGTACGATGGTGCGGATGGTGGATCACCCGGTAGATCACCGGATCGCGGAAATGCATATTGGGGTTTGCCATGTCAATTTTAGCACGCAGTACCATAGCACCCTCTTCAATTTCTCCGGTATTCATCTTTTGGAAAAGTTCCAGGCTCTCCTGGGCCGGACGATTCCGGTAAGGACTCTCCCTGCCGGGTTGAGTCGGTGTACCCTTCTGAGCGGCAATCTCTTCCGAACTCTGCTCATCTACATAGGCTTTTCCCTCTTTGATCAGGCGGATAGCGAAATCAAATAATTGCTGGAAGTAGTCAGAGGCGTAATATATATTTTCCCACCTGAATCCCATCCACCGGATATCTTCCATGATGAATTCGATGTATTCGGTATCTTCCTTGACCGGATTGGTATCGTCAAAACGCAGGTTGCAAACGCCACCGTACTTTTGCGCGATCCCGAAGTCCAGAGAAAAGGCTTTGGCATGGCCGATGTGGAGGTAACCGTTGGGTTCGGGCGGAAAACGGGTTTGCAGTCTGCCTCCGTTCTTTCCCTCTTTAAGGTCACTTACCACCGCCTGTTCTACAAAATTCAGGCCCTTCTTTTCGTTAGTCTCTTCTATTTGAACATTCATATTTATGATGATTTGCACTATATGAGTGCAAAAATAGGAATTCTTTTTCGTTTATCCGGTATAGAGAAGTGAGATAAATCGGAACAAACAGATGCAGATCTTAAATAGCCGGTATATTTATCATACTTCTGAGGCAACGGTCAGGGCAAGCTTCCCTTATACCGGATAGGCTAAACAGTAATTTATTCAGACTAAACAGGGTGTTTTCCAGATAGTATCTTATCCAAAGGAAGTACTTTCGGAGGCTCTTTTATGCGATCCCGGACCGGATTTAAAACGACCGGAATTGCCCGGATCTTTGCAGCTATTTCAGGGTGTAAACCTAAAAAAGAGAGCACCGGAAAAGAAAAAAAGGGTTCAAAAGGGTTCATTTTCCTATAGAACCTTTTTACATGAAAAAAGAAGGCTATATAGCACCGTAAATAGGACAACCAAAACACCTATAACACCTGCACCAACCATGCTATACAATTAATATTCTGATATATACTTATCATAAAGGATGAGATAAGCTGTAATTTATTCATGAAAACATAATACATAATCAGGCATAAACAGCCTGCCGGGCAGGCAGTTCGCCTGTATAGATATTACCCACATAAAAAACGCGATTCTACGCCCATTTACTTTTTCGGTGTAACCCGTATCAGAGCAGAAAAATCAGAAAAGATCCATCCTTGTTATTAACTCATCGCTTATACAATTCAGAATAAATAAATATAAACAATGATTCCCGGGTCGGGCACAATAGCCCCGGGAATCCCGGTAAAACCAATAACCAGGTAGGCCTCTCTGCTTCAGACAACACATTTTGTATTGTGTTTTATAACGGTATACTTCTGGCAGATACACTCCCCTTTACTTTCCAGACCACAAAATATATTTATTTTTTACCTAAAATAAAATTTAGTGACAACCGCAAAGTGCGGTATTTTATAGGGGTGCTCCAACACAACACAAAAACAGAATAAACCTATAATACACTGATTAACAACAGAAACAATGCAAAACACAGCCTGATAGTCAGTCAAAAAGGTTCTATAGGAAAATGAACCCTTCTGAACCCTGAAAACAGAAAAATAAAAGATAAAAAAGCGCTAATCAATTAAACATTTATTACCATTCAAAGTACCTGATAAAGGGAGGCTTAATCACCGGCGGATGAATAAAAACCCTCCGCGGGTGAATAAAAATCCACCGGCGGACGGATAAAATTCACCCGCGGGTAGATAAAATTTAACGGCGGTGTAAATACAAACAGATCCCGGAAACAGATCTCCTGCCCCCAACAGGATACCCGAAAGGGGGAGTGTAACACAAATGTAACAACTATGAAACAGTTTTTTCAAACCTTTTTTGCACCTGTTTACCAACAATGTATTTACTTTGCAGGCGGTTAGAACTATTTTCCGGAAATCTTCGGACAGGGGTTCTGCCCGAATCATATATTAAATCCCGGTTTATGGTAAAATTTATAGAATCAGAGCTCGTACTGCTGAAAAAAGAGATAGACGAGATGTTCAGAGTAGTTTACAATCAGTTGGATCGTGCCGGCGAATCGGTATTGACCCTGGATAAGGAACTGGCTCAACAGGTGATCATACGTGAACGGAAGGTAAATGCACTGGAACTTAAGGTAGACAGTGATATTGAAGACCTGATCGCCCTGTACAATCCGGTAGGGATCGACCTGCGTTTTGTACTGGCTATGCTAAAAATTAAAATGATTATCCGCATAATGTCCTATTATAAATTCTGGATTTGAAGTCGG
>JAJPZL010000277.1 GCA_021204375.1 Bacteroides sp. | reverse complement strand
AAGTGATATAACAGGGCCATGCAGTCCCCTGGCCCGGAAGTATTCACACTTTTACCTGATCCGGTACCATCAGTCAGCCTAACCCCGATTGTATGATAGTCAGTCTTTATCCTTTTACTGGTGTTCCGGCCGTAAAAGGTCATTCACTGTTTTCACCGGATTGAAGGTAGAGAGGGGAACTTCCACGAAAACAGTATTCCAGTCGCTCATCGCACCGTTCCAGAGTCCGGGCAGTTCCAGGGCTTTCAGCTCTTTACCGCTTTTGGATTTATAAGAGATAAACCCGGCTGCCTTATCCACAAAATTCACCAGGTCAAATTTATGTCCTTTGTAATTCCGCACGGCACAGACCAGGTCTACCGGGTTAAAATGGGTACCCTTTTCAAACATCTCTCTCTTCTGCGGATCGCTCATATCGATCTGTGAACTCTCTAAGATCTGCAAAGAGATGGTTCCGTCGGAATTGTAAGCCAGGAAGGGACCTCCACCCGGTTCGCCCACATTTTTCACCATACCACACACACGGATAGGACGGTTCAGTTTCTTTTTCAGGTACAGGACCAGTTCTACATCTTCCAGATCCTTTGTCTCCGGATTTTTACAGAATAGTTTTTTCTGTACGAATTGAAGTACTTCCATGATCTGCTCATCGGTATAGGTGCCACCATCCAGAAGCTCCAGGTACTCAAAAGCCTGCTTTTGTAGAGCCACCAGTACACCGGCGATCAGTTTTTTATAGAGTACGGTATCCCCTTTCAGGCGGTCCGGCACTACATTATCAATATTCTTGATAAAGATCACATCGGCATCCAGGTCGTTCAGGTTCTCGATCAGTGCCCCGTGTCCGCCCGGTCTGAACAGCAGTTTACCGTTATCCCGGAAAGGCTTGTTCTCCATATCCACAGCAATGGTATCGGTACTGGGTTTCTGCTCCGAGAAACTGATGTTATAATCAATATTGTACTTCTCCGAATACTTAGCTATCTTCTCATTGATAAGTGCCTGGAAGAGGGCTTTATGCTCTGTAGAGACGGTAAAGTGGATATTGGCTTTTCCCGCTTTTCCGGCCGCATAGAGTGCCCCTTCTACCAGGTGCTCCTCCACCGGAGTACGCTCTCCGTCCGGATACTTATGGAATTTCAGCAACCCTTTGGGGAGTGCCCCATAATTGAGACCGGCTTCTGCCAGCAGGTTCTCTACCACTGTTTTGTAACTGCCTTCACCGATCAGTGCGGGAATATCCTTCCCGTTGTTACGCAGGCATGCTTCGTTGAGATCGCCGTAAAAGGCAAAATCGGTTATACGGCCGAAAAACTCTTTCTCAAACCCCGTCTGTGGCTCGTTATAGTCTGCATCTAAGAATTCAAACAGGTTTTTGAACATACGACTCGCCGCACCCGAAGCTGGAACAAACTTAACGATCGTTCTATCCTGGCGGATATAGTGCTGCCAGGCCTCCAGAAACTCTTTCTGCTCCTCCTCATCAGGAGAAAGAATACCTTTTTCGACCGATGCGGCCGCTTCCAGCTTTAAATAGGAAAAACCTGTTTCGAAACAATGAAGCTGCTCTTCAATCTGAGCCTGTGTAATACCTTTCAGGTCGAGTAGATCTTGATCTTGCGGTGTTATCATGGTATTTATAACTTTTAAATGGTGACCAAATATACAAAAACTTCTTTACCGTTACTAATTTAATGAACAAAAAAAGCTATTTTTACGACACGAAAATTCATTAGCTATGGAAGAGATTGTTTTTTTCAGGGACAAAGAGAAGAAGTTACTACAAACACTTTACAAAAAACTAATCCTCTCTGCGGGCGACTCCGTTAAACGGGAAGAAGCTGTAAAGATTAAGCGCATCCTGACGGATGCCGTCTGTTCAAATAAACTATCCCGGAATATATTTGATATGAATCCGGTTCTCAAAGATATGCAGACAGCCTGTATCGTATCCGAAGAGATCGGGATGAAGGGATCCTGCCTGATAGGGATCATGCTACACGAAGTAGTAAAGATCAACCTCTTTACGTTGGAACAGGTACGGGAAAAGTTCGGAGAAGAGGTGACCACCATTATCAAAGGACTGGTCAGGACCAACGAACTGAACGCTAGGAACGAGGTGGTAGAATCAGAGAACTTCCGCAACCTGCTCATCTCCTTTGCCGAGGATATGCGCGTGATCCTGATCAAAATTGCCGACCGGGTCAATGTAATGCGGCAGATCAAAGATGCGGAGAATGAAGAAGAACGGGAAAAAGTGGCCAAGGAGGCTAAATACCTCTATGCACCACTGGCACACAAACTGGGGCTCTACAAATTGAAGTCGGAGCTGGAAGATCTCTCACTTAAATATACACAGAGAGCGGTTTACTACGATATCAAAGAGAAACTGAATGAGACGAAAGCCTCCCGCGACCGTTACATAGCCTCGTTCATTACTCCGATCGAAAAGAAACTGAAAGAGGCAGGGTTGACCTTTGATATAAATGGACGTACCAAAACCATCTACTCCATCTGGAACAAGATGCAAAAGCAGAAGACCCCGTTCGAGGGGATCTACGACCTCTTTGCGATCCGTATTATCTTAGATTCCGGGATAAAGAAGGAGAAACAGGATTGCTGGCAGGCCTACTCCATTATTACAGATATGTACCAGCCCAACCCGAAACGTCTGCGCGACTGGCTATCCATTCCCAAGAGTAACGGATACGAATCGCTCCATATTACCGTAATTGGTCCTGAAGCCAAATGGGTGGAGATACAGATACGTACCCAGCGGATGGATGATATTGCCGAAAGAGGATTGGCCGCCCACTGGAAATACAAGGGGATCAAAGGCGAGAGCGGACTGGACGAATGGCTTATCTCTGTCCGGGAAGCACTGGAGAACTCCGACACGGATTCCATGAATATGATGGACCAGTTTAAAATGGACCTGTATGAAGACGAAGTCTTTGTATTTACTCCCAAAGGCGATCTGTTCAAGCTCGCCAAAGGAGCTACCGTACTCGACTTTGCCTTCCATATCCATACCAAAGTGGGATCTCACTGCATAGGCGCCAAAGTAAACGGCAGGAACGTACAACTCAAACAGGTGCTGAACAGCGGCGACCAGGTAGAGATACTTACCTCCAATACCCAGACCCCGAAGCTCGACTGGCTCAAGATCGTAAAGACCTCCCGGGCCCGGAATAAAATACGCCAGGCACTCAAAGAGATAACCGGTAAACAGACAGAGTTTGCCAGAGAGACCCTTGACCGTAAGTTCAGGAACCGGAAGCTCGACTACGATGAAGCGGTGATGATGCGCCTGATCAAAAAGCTGGGTTACAAAACCGTGACAGAGTTCTACCTGCGGATAGCAGACGAGACTTTAGATATAAACACGGTGATCGAAAAGTATGCCGAGCTCTGCAGGAACGAAGGTAACGAAGAGATCACCTACCGCAGTGCCGAAGGATACAACCTGCAGATGGGCGAAGAAGAGGCTTCAGCCAAAGAAGATGTACTCATTATTGACCAGAATCTCAAAGGGATCGACTTTAAACTGGCCCGGTGCTGTAACCCCATCTACGGAGACGATGTTTTTGGTTTTGTAACGGTGAACGGCGGTATCAAGGTACACCGCCAGAACTGTAGCAATGCCCTGCAGATGAAGGAGAGGTTCCCGTACCGCATTGTCAAGGCACGCTGGTCGGGCAAATCGGTAGGCTCACGGTATGCCACCACATTGCGGGTGATCGGGCACGACGATATAGGGATCGTGACCAACATCACTTCTCTTATCTCCAAAGAGAACGACATCAGCTTACGCTCCATATCCATTGACTCGAACGACGGGCTCTTTTCCGGTACCCTGACCATTATGATCGGGGATAATTCGAAACTGGAGAACCTGATCAAAAAGCTCAAAACCATCAAAGGCGTTAAACAAGTAAGCCGGAATTAAGTTATTACTATATAACCTCTACAGAACCAAAGAATGGGGATTAAAAAACGGATAAAATGTTTCGGCTATGCCTGGAAAGGCCTCTGCGGACTTATACTGAAAGAGACCAATACACGGATCCATACAGCCGCTGCTATCCTGGTGGTTATCTGTGGCTTTGTATGCGACCTCTCTGCTTCCGACTGGTGCCTGGTCGTTCTCTGCATCGGATCGGTCCTGGCCGCCGAAGGTTTCAATACAGCCATTGAAAAACTGGTCGACCTGGTCTCTCCCGGGTATTATCCCCTGGCCGGTAAGGAAAAAGATATAGCAGCAGGAGCCGTACTGGTCACGGCCATAGCCGCAGCGGTCGTAGGACTTATTATTTTATACCCAAACTCACTCCATGTATCACATGAAAAAACCTCCATCACCGTTATCCTCCCCTTGTGCCTGCTCCTGTTCCACCTGACAGGCTGTGACGCTCCCCAAACGTCGCAGGATATGCGTGCCGGACAGGAGCTGTTCTTTACCGCTCCTGCCCTCACCTGGGAGGAGACCATCCCCTTAGGGAACGGCAGACTGGGTATGATACCGGACGGAGGGATAGCGTGTGAGACCATCACCCTGAATGAGATCTCTCTCTGGAGCGGATCCGAATTTGATTACAGCAACCCCCGAAGCTGCCCGCTCCCTGCCCCGCATCCGGCAACTGTTAGCAGCAGGAAAGAACAAAGAGGCGCAGGAATGGATGTACAAAACCTTTGTACCGTTCCATCTCGCCGACAGTGATCCCTACGGGAGCTTCCAGACCCTGGGCAACCTGATCCTGGACTATGTATTTCCGGAGAACGACCAGGAGGTAGAGGCCGTACAGAACTACCGCCGTACGCTGGACCTCTCCCGGGCTACAGCCTCCACCCTTTTTACGCAGGGCGACGTGGATTATATACGGGACTATTTTGTATCCCGCACCGGGAATGTGATGATCATACGGATCGGGACGGAGCAGAAAGAGCCACAGCAGGCCATCTCTTTTTCTGCCATACTGCAACGCCCGGAACAGGCCCATGTCTATAGCATGGAGAACTCTTTAGTGATAGAAGGTACCCTTGACAGCGGGATCTCGGAGCAGGAGGGAATGAAATATTATACTAAAATGCAGATCATCACCGACGGAGGTACAGTGACCATCAACGAAGATCACATTCAGGTCAAAGAGGCTAACGAGGCCATTATCTACCTCACTGCCATGACTAATTATATGAATGATAACTACCAGGAAGATGCAGAAAGGTTATTAAAGACCGCCCGCAAAGCGAACTACTTCGACCTGCTCAGCGATCATATAAAGAGCTACCAGGAGTTTTACAACCGGGTACGCCTCTCTATCGGCTCTTCCCGCTCTCCCAAACCTCAGTTACCCGATAGAACCACCGATCAGCGTATCCTCAGTTTCCGGGACGACGACGATCCTGCCTTAGCCACCCTCTACTACAACTTCGGCAGGTACCTGCTTATCAGTAGTACCCGTCCCCACTCGCTTCCCCCCAATCTACAAGGACTCTGGGCCAATGGGTGCCGTACCCCCTGGAACGAAGATTACCACCTGAACATCAATGTGCAGATGAACCACTGGCCGGTAGAACCGGGTAATCTTTCCGAGCTTCATACTCCCCTGATCGAATTGACAAAAGGACTTGTACAAAGCGGAGAATTAACAGCCAAAGTTTTCTATGGGGAAGATGCACAGGGCTGGGTAGCCCACATGATGACTAATACCTGGAATTTTACGGCACCGGGTGATCACTCCTCCTGGGGAGCCACCAATACCGGAGGTGCCTGGCTGTGTGCCCACCTGTGGGAGCATTACCTCTATACCGGAGACATAGATTACCTGAAAGAGATCTATCCGGTCCTGAAAGGAGCCGCCGACTTCTTCCTCTCTACCCTGATCGAAGAGCCGGCCCACGGCTGGCTGGTCACCGCTCCCTCCTCCTCGCCGGAAAACTCCTTTTATGTAGGGAACGATCCCACCCCGGTCAGTGTCTGTATGGGCCCCACTATGGATATCCAGCTTCTCAAAGAACTATTTACCCATGTCATAGAGGCCGGTCATATACTGGGAACCGACGAAGCATTCGGCAGGGAACTAGCCATAGCGTACGACCGGTTACCCCCGCACCAGATCAGCAAGGAGGGGTATCTGATAGAGTGGCTGGAAGATTATAAAGAGGTAGATATACACCACCGCCATATTTCCCACCTGTATGGCCTATACCCCGGCAACCTGATCACTCCCACTCGGACCCCTGAACTGGCAGAAGCGTGCAGAGTGACGCTGAACCGCCGGGGAGATGAAGGAACAGGCTGGAGCCGTGCCTGGAAGATCAACTTCTGGGCCCGCCTGGGTGATGGCAACCGGGCCTACAAACTTTTCAAAAGTCTCCTGACCCCCACTTTTGAAGCCCACGACCGGAACTACCAGGGAGGAGGAACCTATCCGAATCTCTTTTGCGCCCATCCCCCTTTCCAGATCGACGGGAACTTCGGAGGTACGGCCGGTATCTCAGAGATGCTGCTGCAAAGCCACGAAGGGTTTATCTACTTTTTGCCTGCCCTGCCCGACCTGTGGGACCAGGGTACCCTGGAAGGGTTTAAAGTTAGAGGCGGAGGTGTTGTAAACCTGCAATGGAGCGAAGGCAGAGCCCGTAAAGCGTCCGTTACAGCCACTTTTGACCAGACCTTCCGTATAAAGAGACCTACCAGGTGCAATAAGATCACTGTGCGGATGAAGAAAGATGCACAGGATTACAGGGAGGAATATATAGAGATCGCTCTGAAAAATGGAGAAAAAGCGACCCTGCTGTTTGAGTAGCGCCGCCAGGCCCAGATACAAAAAAGACAAAGCTGTATTTAAGGAGGAGTTATCTTCGGCACTTGACCAATAATAATGCCCTTTAGAGATAGGTCGCCTATATAAAGAGATAATTACTCATTTCCTCCAATTCATACCGGATAGGTAACCTCCAGATACCTGCGGAGTATTCGGGATAGCCCTCTTCATAATAAGTAGTACAACCTGTCGGGTGGAGGGGTTGGTATCCGTGGTTACTTCTCCAGTAATATGTCACAGAATTACCTCCTCCATAAGTTGGACTCTCGGTTGCCAGATACTGTAGAAATATGCGTCATTATAAAGAGAGATCGATACCCATTGCCTCTGCCCAGTTGTAACCATCAGGCACATTGTATAGAGCGACCATGCGTCCGGTGCGGCCATTTTCAAAGCCGTCCCTATCCAGTAACTATAAATTTCCTTTGCCCTGTGGACCTTCCATAAAGGGGACCCAGGTTGATCCTCCATCCGTACTATATACAAATTGCACCTGCCTGGGTGCCATCGGAAAAGAGGTATTCCCCATAATATTGAGTTTTTGTATTTCAGGACTTCCTTCCGGTATTATCATCCACCCGTATTATAGATCAGGTCATCATAGCTTGCTAATAAATCTTTATCCGGGCTATAGGCCGTGACGTGAAGGTTTTTAGGAACCGTACCATATACAGATACCTGATAAGCGTCACCGTCGCCCCTCATCACCATTCCGGGTTGATAATCCGAATAAATATACCAGGTTCCGTTTTGCAGGTGCCGTACCGGTATAGAT
>JAJPZL010000080.1 GCA_021204375.1 Bacteroides sp. | reverse complement strand
AAAACAACTATGGATTCCATAAGAATTATAGTTCTTTATTTTTTTAAATATAAAAAGTAATGAGATACATACATCTTTTTCACCCTTTCGAATAAAAACTCTTAGTGAATATGAAAGTAGTGAGTAAAGCTATAAGTGGTCATTATTACTATTACGAATTGGGTCAGTCGCGCTAACCTGTAATAGAAATACTAAATATTACAGGAGACGCCCACCGGTTGGACACTATCGGGATCAATGAGATCATATTTGTACTTGAAGGAAGATGCGAAATTGTTTGCGATACCTATCCTCCTGTTACCATATCAGAAAAAGAGTCTCTTTTTCTTCCCTCAGGTTCTAAATTCCAGGCTACTTCCAGAAAAGACAGCAATATTATTATTCTCAGGCTGGATCCTCTGCAAAAATTATACGGTTCTTTTTCTCTGGAGGAGTTATATCAGGAAGCTCAGCAGTACTCTTTTCCCGAAGAAGCCGGTAAACTGGAGATCAATACTATGATGAACCAGTATCTGAGTAATCTCTCTGCTTATATAGAGAGCGGCATTAAATTTCCGGTTCTTTATGAGATAAAGATCAAGGAGTTACTCCTGCTTTTAACCGATTATTACGAAAAGAAAAACTTATGTTATTTCTTTAAACCGGTCCTAAACAATGATTTTGGTTTCGCTTCTTTTATTCTGAACAACTGGAAGAATGCAAAGAATGCAAAAGAACTGGCTGAACTTGCCTCTTATAGTGAACCTGCTTTTATCAAGAAATTTAAAAAAGTGTTTGAAACAACTCCTTATAAATGGCTGAATGAGAGAAAGTCAACCAAGATCTTATACGAGATCACCAATACGGACAAACCTCTCAAACAAATTGCAGAAGAGTACGACTTTAATTCGCAGCAACAATTCAACGATTATTGCATTCGTAACTTTAAGCAAACACCGGGTAATATCCGGAATAACGGATAGATCATAATTTCTATATAACTGTTAATTGTCACGAAACCTCCCGGGATCTTAGTATCCCGGGAGGTTGTTTTTTGGGCTGTTCCCATTTTATCTATCTGAGTGGATATATATAAAACAAAGAGGAGATGCTTTTTACAAAGCATCTCCTCTCACCTAACAAATTAATCTATCTATCTAATATACAAACTAAAATTTTCTTTATTTTTATTCTTAAATTCCCTATCACTCCACTCTGTTGTAGGTTTCTTTATAAGATTCAATAAATAATCCCGACTCATCGTTTATGACTTTAGTTATCCACCCGATCAGATTATTTAAGAACTTCTTATTGTTATCCTCCAGAAAGTTGGCATAATTTATATACGAAGCAGTGCTACTTCCAAAGAGAGATGGGTCACTAAGCCAGATCAACCGGTTAGTGGGATCAATACCAAAAACACAATGCTCTGGGTTATTTCCTGCCATAATGATCGGAATAAATGTATCAGGCCAGGAAGAAAGCGCATTATTAGTTCCATACCTTCCACACAGAGTCACATTTTCTACCTCTCCGAAAGGTCCGTACAAAAGATATTGTACTAATTTATTTTCTTTGTTTATTTTAGCATCTAATTTTCTTTCCAAACGTCCTGCCGCATTACTGGATACAATAGTGTAGCCCCCTCCGGCATGCTTATTCAGATATCTGTTTACCATATATCCTGCATAACTGGCGTACTCAGAGATAAATAAAAGTCTGTTTGGCTTTGTATCCAGCCAGGATTTCACCCCTGTATATATGCTGGTAGTTGAACCGGGATTACCGTTTAACTGGTAAATATAAGCTAATTGGCTGGGTTTGTTCCGGTTAGAAGTACCAGTAGGCGAAACAAAGATATACTCTCCACCATTTACTGTTCCTGAAGGTCCAAAGAGATTCTGATCTCTCATATTATAAGCCAGATTATAAACATTATTCTTGGTTGTAGCTTTTTTCAGATTAAAGAGTGAAGCATATCTGTCATACCTTCTCACATGCACAATACGGGCAGACTGTTCTAATTGTCTCTGATCTATCTCCAGGAACACCTCAACAGAATTATTTATGTAGACTCTTGCAATAACTTTACCTGACATACCCAATGTGTTGACAGGACCTAGTTTTATTATAAACTGATTTCCGTAAGTACTTTTCCAGCTTGTATACTCTACTTCCTCCTGCTGATCATCACCGGCATCACCGGTATCGCCTTCTTCTTCCTCTTCCTCGTCCTTATCAAAGACCGGAGCAACGAACATAGCACTTGTATTGGTAATACTACTTACCTCCGCTGTCCAGGTTCCGCTTGAATATACGGTTATACCAGGAGTGTATCCCCCACCACCATGAATAGGTTCAAAGGACATAGGAGTAACATAGAGTCCGTTTGTTTCTAATTGACGAAGAATAACAACACGTGATACTTCGGGTTTATCAACCAAACTTATCAAAACAAAGCCAAATACATCATAAGCAGCACTATTTTTTACCGCAGTTTTTATTCTAAAATTCTCTCCGGATATACCACTTATCTCCTGTGCTCCATCTGCAAAGACAAAATGATCAGCTCAATTGAGGTAGGTTATAACCTTTGCCTGCCAGGCACTGGAACTGGTCACCTGAATAAAATCAGCTTCCAGATTTGCATCGGACAAAAAAGGTGGTAGTTCATAGACACTTACTTCCAGCCGATCCGGAACCTGGTAAATCCCCTGTTCAATCTGAAGTTCCGCTGTAAGGGTACCGAATGTAAAGTACAATGTGCCTGAGCGTACTGCAGAGTTATTAGCAGAGGCTGTTACAATTAATTCCGTCTCAAAGAGAGTGGCAGTTATTCCCTGAGGCAATCCCATAGCCTGCATCTCTACAGTGAGAGTGGAATCAGGACTTATAGCAAAAATATTATACTAACGAACCTCTTCCTGACCCGAAAGGTTAATTTTCCGGGTCGGCATAGCTAAGAGGTTTTTTCCATCATATTGCATAACTCCATAATCATCCAGGAACCAGTCATTGATATTCAGTTCAAGTAGTAGATTACCCTTCTCATAAGCATCTCTTTCTGTTTCTTCACCTTTTCCGGATATATTTAGGACCGTTGTTTTATATACACTGTTACGAGTCAGTATCTGCCCCTTAGAGGTAGCACTGATATTTGCCCTGAAGTATTCAATCTGGTTGGTAGAAACATTTTTGAGCCCGATGATAAGACAAGTAGTACTCTTGTCCTTTTGTTCCGGTTCTTTCACATAATTTTCAAAAGCATACAGTGATCCCACGATCTGCCCCTGCTCATTGGTTCCCACTCCGTAGTAACGTTCTGTGCGTTCTCCGTTAAAATGAGCCGGCAAAAGACGACTGTCATCTCCAAAAACATAGGCGGTAGTATAGGCATTCCAGAGAGAAGCCGATACCAGCTCATACCCAGATGCCAGGGAGAGTACGTCAAAACGACTAATCCCACGGCTCAGTTCAATCTCTACGTCGGTTTCTCTCGGTGCTTTGGTTACAATAGCACTCATGGGAAGGTTATCCATAGCCATCCGGTTACTGTTATCCGCCTGTTCTGCCAGGGGATCTTCCCGGTTAGGTTCAACTCCTGAGATCTTTATCTTCAGGTGGTCTATTACCTGCTGCACCGATCTTGTTCCACAAAAATCCCGGAGAGCCTCTACCGAAGTAAGTTCTTCTCTGTAATCTTCTATATTGGCCAGACAGAGCATTACATAATCTCCCAATACACTCAGATTGGAATCTTCAGGAAATTCAATATCCAGTACACCTACACTAGACATAGCAGTAGAGTAGCTACTCATAGCATCTACTACTTCTACGAACCCTCTTACTATATCGTTATCATAAAAAAGGATATAGAAAGAGTTGATCTGATCTTCTCCCTCCTCTACCGGAACCGTTGCCCGGCTGGCGGCAGAAACAATTCCGCTCACTTTATAGGAGAGTCTAAGACCGTTCCCGGACTCTTTGGCCGAATCCTTTACTAGCTCATGTTCACCACAGCCGGCAAGGATAAGGACAAAAAGAAGTGCAAATATGAACGATATATTTTTCATTGTGCAGGCTCTTTTTAATTTTACGTTGTTGCAGATCATTGTCTTTTGTCTTACAGTTCAATATTATCGTCTCCTTCCACACTCCAGGTAGGGGTTTTCTGTTCCAGGTTTACGGTAAACTCAATGCGTCCGGCCCTGATAACGAGAATGTCCTTGTTCTGGGCAGGGTCTGTTTTTGAGTATTCGCCCCGGGTAGTAACTACTACTGAAAGAGATCCGCCGTTTTCTACTACCCGGGCATGGAACCGGTCATTCTTTACTTCATCGCTACTTATCGACTCAGCGGTTCCGTTAACAGAGGGCTGAATGCCAAGCGTGATATCACTTTTACTGTAGGTCCCCATCAGCCAGATATAACCCTGACTTCCTGTTTTTCTATCCAACGGCAGGTATCTCCTGTTAATGGAAAGGTAGTGAGGCCCGTCCGTACCGATGTCTCTGTATTCATACTGGTAATCTTCCCAGGAGATCACATCGTAATCCAGGCTGACAGTGGCGCTTTCTGCAGCCTCTTCGGGAGTTTCCTATCCTTCACTCTTTACTCCTGTAACCTTAAGCACATAACGATGGTTACTGGTGGCTCTGAGCCACTGTTCGGGCAAAAGAGTATCATCGAAAAAATCCAGAGCATAATAGCTCATTTTATCTGATCCCTGATAATATCCCCTTACTACAACACGGGTACGTCTGTTATCAGGGTCTCCGGTATTGTTGCCCTCTTCCACTGGGTTATCGAACATATAAAGGGCGTTTACCACCTGGTTGGATATAGGATTGGCACTACTTTTTAATAGAGTCTTCATTCCCTGAGGAAAAAGAGGTTCATTCACTCCGGCAAGCACTCCGTTCTCATACCTGAGGTTCTCATCAGAAGGAGCAATAAAGGCTTTATCAGCTCCGTAATAGAGATAGGTCACCGCCGAGTTAAAGTTTTGTACGCCGTCAAATTCGAAGTATACATCTGCAACGGCCACGGCACGAAGCAGGGTAACCGTCAGCTGATTGAGTGTATGACCGGAGATAGTTACATCTTCAAGCGCTCCCCACATAGGAAGAAAAGACTGGTTATCCTCTCTCTGGTGTGTCCGGGTAAGGATAAGCCGGGAACGTATCTCCTGCCAACTGGTTCCTTCCACTAATATTTCCGGAGTAAGGATAGAACTGCAATTGGCAAAAAAGTAGATATCTACTCCACGGTCTATTTTAAGGGAAGAGCGGAACAAGGCATAATCAGAGGCATAGGCAGAACGGCTATACTGAAAGCTACCCTCTTTGAATACAACAAGCTCCAACTCACGGATGGCTTCTGTATTTTCTCCACTACCGGCTCTGATAGAGGTTCTCAGAGCGAGTTCCACTGTTTGTTCATCGGTTGATCTGAAAACCACTGCTTCCCGGGTACAGGATACAAGAAGGGCTAATAAGACTATAGGAAGTAGAATTATTTTTTTCATTGTTAATCTTAATGTATATATTAGGGTACGCCGGCAGAACCAGCATATCGGGTAGGCAGACTAATAGAGTGTCAGATCCACTCAACCGGTACGTCAAAGACTCTCCAGCCGTTAATATGAATAGTTACCGAATGCCGGTAGATATCAAGGTGGATCTCTCTTCTGGGTTTAGACTGTATATCTGTCCGGATGGTTCCCTGAAAAACATCTCCTTTGTAAATATCCACGGAGATAAACTGATCCTGATCTGAGGCCAGCAACCCGTGTTTGGTGGTTCGCAAAATCTGGCTTCTTTCTTCTTTTTCTGTAAATTCAGCTATGATCACCGCATCTTCTCTCCGGGGGTTGAACTCGGTGTTCATTTCACTTTTAGTTCCTTTTACATGCATCCAGACAGGTTCATCCTGCCCGGGCTGATAAATTTCCGGTATATTGTGAATGGCGGCAGTAAATTGTGCAATGCAGACATTCATAGAAGCCGGCAGGGAGATATCTTTTCTGATATCTGTATCTTCTTTGGTAAGGGTTCCCAGGTATAGGTGTCCCATCGGTTCGTAAGTAGCTACGCTTCTTGCAAGGGGTTTCATTGCCAGGAGTTCGCCTGTCCGGGATCTGTCCTCAGCAATAGTTAGAATATCAGCCACAAAATCTTCCTCTGCAGGAACGGTCTAGGCTACCACATCCACCTCACCGGTAAACTCTTTCTGAACCAGGTATTCTTTTCCGCCTTTGATCTTATCGTAAGGAATTCTACCGGCAGAATAAAGTACGTTATCTTTATAAATACGTAGATAAACGTCGTTTCCAATTTTCCCGTCGTACTCCTGCGTACTTCCTTCATGCACAAAGGTAAACCGCAGGTATCCGGGACACTCTTCATACTCCTCTTTGACACAGGAGGAAAAGCCTACAAGGCCAAGAGCCAGCAGTAACAGGAGAATAGGATATTTCACTTTCAGTTGATTGTTAGAGTAAATGTTTTTTGTCAGTTTGAAAAACCGGAGAGAAGGAATCTTCTCTTCCGGTTTGTTTAAGGAGGTTACTTATCTTAAATTTCTGTACCTGATTCAAATACTCTCCAGTCAGCGATATCTATAGTTACTTCAACAGCTCCATCCTCTCCAATGGGGATAATGGGTTTTTCTTCTTCAGCATCTTCAGGAGTTCCATGACCGATGGTCTTTACTGCATTAACATTTACTTTGTAAATGGCATTACGACGGATCTTGTAAGCCTGATCTGCATCGTTCTTTTTTTCTACATTGATTCTCCAGTAACGCTCTACACTCTGATCTTCGTAAGAGAGGTCAGCTTTAATAATAAAAGCATACACAGTTTTATGATCGAATCCGATAACGCTGTTGAATTCCTCCAAAACAGGTTTATTTTCATACAGGTAAACTACATCACTCTCACCTAAAAATGCATCTCCACTGTAAACAGTTCCCAAGAAACCGTTGGTATAAGAAGAAGCAGTATAGTTCAGTACACTATTACCCAGGGTCCATACACTTGTATCCCAGGCTCCGTCCTCTCCGGCAGCTCCATAATTAGGGAGTACATACAATTTTTTAAGCCCGTTCACAACAATATATTCTTTGAGTTCAAATTTAATTTTCGAGGGATCTTCAATAGTCATACCCAGCAAAGTTTCCAGAGAATCAATATCAGCAGGTAGTTCTATCTCTACAGCTACATTTTCAGCAGTAGGAGCATTAAAACGGCTGAAAAGACGGGAAACAATGATCTCTACAGATTTAATTTCTTCAGCAGATACACTGAAAACAGCAGACTCACCAGACATAGGAATACCGCCTGTAAAAGGAACCTGGCTGGGTACATCAATAGCCTGATCATAAATATAAGCTGTTACCTGACTCAGGTCCAGACCGGCAAGGTTACCTAATTCCATATTGGCTACAGCAACGATCTTTTTATCTCCGGCTGATACGGCAAAAGTATAATCTTCATCGGGAGTTAAATACATGTAACCGTATTGAGTATCACGGCTACCGTCGGACTCAAAAACGTAGAATTCCACTGCATTAATTCCCGCTCACCTTCCAACACTTCACTATCACCTACACTTCTCAAAGAGCCAATGCCATCGGCCAGTTTAACAGAAAGATAACCTTTTTCTGTGCTACCTGGTATCTCTACTCCACTTAATTCGTCATTGTTACAGGATGTAAAA
>JAJPZL010000283.1 GCA_021204375.1 Bacteroides sp. | reverse complement strand
ATCTATAGGACTGTATGTACATATATATAAACCTGACCAGCTTATGGAAATAGAGTTGATACAAGCCTTCCAGGGCTTCTTCCGAATCGTCAGTAGCCAGCTTGTTAATCAGATAATTGGTCTTATTGGTCAAATCGTCAATCATCCACTCCGTTCATTAGAATTATATTTTTACTTTTCCTTTTAAGAAAAGAAATAGTGTTTCTCATATACATTGTTTGACAACAACTGATATATAGTCGCCGGTAGCGACAGATACTCTTAGTCAATAATAAAATTAATTAGCGGCTTAAAATAAACAGATAAAATTGATTTTCCTATATTCCGCTTCAAAATTATTGGTTTCGGAAGCCACTTTATCGAAGAGGCTACAAAAAGACAGAAACAAGAGATTTCCTGTTCCTGTCTGACATACAAACTCTCTATTATTTTATAGACTATTTACAGTGCTTTTCCAATAAATTTTCAGCAGCTTCATCTCCCAGTTCTTTTGCTTTCTGCAAATTAGAACATCCTTCACTCTGCATACCCAGTTGAATCTGACTATATCCTTTCATCCGGTAACTTCCCGGATTTTCCGGATCCAGTTTAATAGCTGCATCCAAAGAGTTGATTGCATCCTGAAAACGTCCTACACGCAGGTTATAAGTACCCTGCTCTACGAGATAACCTGCTACTTTCGGATTCAGACTGATGGCTTTGGCTATATCATCCAGAGCGCGCTGGTACTGCCTGCCGTGAAAAGCGGCCTGAGCGCGCAGATAGTAAAAAACATCATTCACATTGCCCCGCACGGCACTATAATATGCATCATAATCTGTTACTGCCTCACGGTACTCTCCAGCGTCCATTTTATAGTGTCCTCTCTCCAGTACGTATCCTACAGCTTCAGCAGGTATGGAAGTGGGATAAAAAGCCATTACACTATCCATCAACTGAATAACCTCCGAAAGCTCTGCTCCTGCATATTCACGGGCTTTGGCCTCACTGTAAAAAGTGGCAGGAGAGGCAACATTACTTTTATTAACTACTGCATAACTAGCAGCAGCTTCTTCGTACTTACCCATAGCATACAGCACATTTGCCTCCTGCAGCGTATATACGGGAAGCGGGTCGATGGCGATAGCCTTCCGAATCTCTTCGAGTGCTCTGTCGAGCGTCCAGTCTTTAAAAGGAGTTTCCGGTTGCCGGTTTACCTGATAAGTATAAATAAGATTGGATATGTTGTAATAAACATCTTCTTTTTTGTCGGCCACATTCACAGCTCTTGCAAAATCGGCTTCTACTGCTTCCAGATTAGTATCATCACGATCCTGGTAGAAATAGTGACTGGCCCGGCGCAGATAACCGTCACTGCTGTTAGGATACATCTCTATAAAATCACCGAGCATAGCGAGGTATTCTTCCGGATTTACATACGAGGAAGCCATCATCAGATAAACCAGCGCTTCCTTCTCTTTTTCAGGAAGTGCTTTCCGGATACTGATACTTTGTAAAGCCGGAGTACCCAGTGAAAGAGCCGCTATGGTTTGCTTCATAATAAATGAAGCAGATACAGCATAACAGATAGAAGTGGTATCTTTTCCGACGGCTTGTTGAGCAATACCGATCACCTCTCCCTTTTCATTCATTACCGGACAACTCACCAGTTTTTTCCGAAGGGGAATAGCCAGGGTATAATAAGCATGTCCTCCTGCAATGGAAGAGACCTCTTTCACCTTTCCGGTGGAATAACGTTTATCCTTTTGTGTGGAATAAGGAAGGATGAAAACATTGTCCCATGCTGCTGATCCGGTTGATGCGACAGCCAGAGCAGGAACTTTTTTATCTGTCTCTACCCGGAACTTTATCACATCATACATATCATTAGCACCCATAATATTCTTTACGGAGAGTTGTTTTCCATCCGTAGTAAGAACGACTGCCCGTTGTGCTCCTTTAAAAATAGCATAATTCGACATGGCAACGCCATCTTCGGTTACAAAAAAGCCATTACCTGTATTTAATATTTTATCCTCTTTATCGTAAGTCACTACTGAAAAGACTGCTCTCTTGTGCTTGTCAAGCCATTTAGAAGCCTGAGCTCTCAACGGTAAAAGAAAAAGTAAAAGCAGCGTAGTTACAAGTAAGTGTTTATTCATGTTGGTTACTTTATTGGTTTCAGCTATTAATCATTGGTAAATCCACGTTGCTTCATTGCCTCATACATCAGGATCCCGGCAGCAACCGAAACATTTAGGGATTCGATCTTTCCCAGCAGTGGGATCTTCACCCATTCGTCACAAAGAGCAAGATTCTCATAAGATACTCCTTTATCCTCAGCTCCCATTACAATACAGAGAAGGCCTGTATAATCTCCTTCGGTATAGTTATAATCTCCCTTCTCCGTAGCAGCTACTACTTTATATCCGCTATCTTTCAGAAAACGGATAGTTTCAGGAAGACTCTTCTCTTTGCAGACCGGAAGGGTATGCAAAGCACCGGCAGAGGTTTTAATGGCATCGGCATTTACCGTAACACTTCCTTTAGCCGGAATAATAATAGCGTCTACTCCGGCGCATTCACAAGTGCTGGCAATCGCACCGAAATTGCGCACATCCGTAAGGCCGTCCAGCATAACAAAGATAGGTGCCTTTCCCTGTTCAAACAGGAAAGGGACCAGATCAGCCGTTCTCTGATAAGTAATAGAGGATACGAATGCGATCATCCCCTGGTGATTTTTACGGGTAACCCGGTTGATACGCTCTACCGGAACACATTGTACAGGGATGGAAGTACCTTTCAGAACTGCGAACAACTCTTTGGAAAGATCACTTTGAATATCTTTCTTTACCAATATTTTGTCAATCTCTTTACCGTCCTCTACAGCCTCTATCACAGCGCGGACGCCGAATATCATTTCATTTTTTTTCATTTCTTCTCTTTACCTGGTTTGCAATAACTCTTTTGCATTGTTCATGGCAGCCTGAGTAATAACCGCACCACTTAACATATGAGCCAGTTCTTCCACCCGCTGCTCATAGGAAAGACGACAGATATAACTGTGAGTTCCCTCTTCATCTTCCCTTTTAAATACTTTATAATGTGTCTTTCCTTTACCTGCGATCTGGGGCAGATGGGTAATACTGATCACCTGATGGTTACTGTTCTCTCCCATTTCACACATAATATCCGCCATCCGGGAAGCAATCTCACCAGACACTCCCGTATCAATTTCATCAAATATGATCGTCGGCAACTTAACGGCTCCAGCTACCATAGCTTTGATGGAAAGCATCACACGGGCAATCTCTCCTCCGGATGCTACGGAAGAGATATTCTGCATTTCTCCGGATCTGTTGGCCGAAAAGAGGAAATTCACTGCATCCTCCCCGGTTAATCCAGGCTCTTTTTTATCTTCAAATTCTACCCGGAAACGAACATTCGGCATACCCAGCAAAGCCAGTCTTTCTATAATCTCCCGTTCTACCTTCCGGGCAGCCTGTTGCCTTCTTTCACTCAGCAGGGCAGCAACCTCTTTTACCCGTTTAAACTGACTATCTATCAGTTCCTGGGTCTCAGTGATCTGATCATCCAGAGAGGCAATGGAAGTAATCCGGTTACGATATTCCTCCTGCAAAGCAAGCAGATCCGTTACATGTTCCACCCGATGCTTTTGTTGAAGAGTATATATAATATCCAGACGCTGGCTCACCTCTTCCAAACGGACAGGATTGTATTCAATACGTTCGCCCGCAAAAGAGACTTCACGGGCTATATCCTTCAGCTCAATGTAAACAGATTCCATACGTCCGGAAAATTCATCTGCTGTACTATAGACCTTTTGCAATCCCCGCAGAATATTTAAATTCTCTTTTAAAAGAGATAATAGGCCGTTTTCATCCGAAGCAAGGCTATTTTCTACCCGGAAAAGTCCCGCTTTGATCTCTTCGGCATGCGAAAGCATTTCTGCCTCCCTCTCTAACTCTTCCTGCTCATTCTCTTTCAGATTAGCCTGTTCCAGCTGCTCCAGCTGGAATAACAGGAAATCCTGGTCGGCACGACTCTTCTCAGCCTCTGCAATCAGATCCTTTAAACGAGCGGTATATTTTTTCCAGAGTTCATACTCCGCTTTGTAACGAAGCAATTCCTGTTCATTCCGGGCAATAATATCCAGTATATTGAGTTGAAAACCCTCTTTATTAAGAAGCAGATTCTGATGTTGCGAGTGGACATCGATCAACAACTCCCCCAACTCCTTCATCAGCGTAAGCGAAGCAGGGGTATCATTAATAAAAGCACGACTCTTGCCGGAGGCCTGAAGTTCCCGGCGCAGGATACACTCCTCTTCGTATTCCAGGTCATTTTCCCGGAAAAAGGACTCCATCTCATACTTCCCTATATGAAAACAACCCTCAATGATACATTTGGAAGCACCTTGTTTGATATACCGGCTGTCAGCACGTTGTCCCAACAGGAGGCCGATAGCACCCAGAATGATCGATTTACCGGCACCGGTCTCTCCGGTAATAACCGAAAATCCCCGCTCAAAGTCGATCTCCAACTCGTCGATCAGTGCATAATTCTTTATCTGTATAGACTGCAACATGTGCTGTGGTCTTTAACAAAATTCAGTTTATAATCAGGACTTCTCCCGGTAACGGATCATATACTCCACAATATCTTCGGCCACCTCCTCTTTTGATTTCAGGGGAAACTCCGTTTTACCCTCCCTGCTGAGAATAGTGATCTTATTGGTATCGACCCGGAAACCGGCACCCTGATCATTCAGAGAATTCAATACGATAAAATCCAGATTTTTCCGTTCCAGTTTACCTAAAGCATTTTTTTCTTCGGAGTCTGTTTCCAGAGCAAATCCGACCAATTGCTGATGAGGGCGTTTTATTTTCCCCAGAGTAGCTGCTATATCCGGAGTAGGTTTCAGAGTAAGAGTCAATTCCTCTCCCTCCCGCTTTATCTTTTTTCCTACAGGGTCAGCAGGCGTAAAATCAGCGACCGCCGCACATAGAATAGCACCGTCACAGGAAGGAAAATGTGCCACAGCAACCTCATACATCTGACCAGCTGACTCTACATCCATACGCTTTATGGCCGGATGAGAGGTTTTAAGTTGTACAGGACCTGCTACTAACAGGACCTCCGCTCCCCGCTCAGCACATGCCTCCGCAAGGGCAAATCCCATTTTTCCGGAAGAGTAATTACCCACAAAACGTACAGGATCTATCTTTTCATAGGTAGGGCCTGCTGTTATCAGTACTTTTTTTTTGCCATACTTTGCGAAGAAGCAAAAAAATCTTCCAGTACTTCCGCTATAACCTCCGGTTCCTCCATTCTCCCTTTTCCTACCAGATGACTGGCAAGCTCTCCTTCAGCCGGTTCAATGATCCGGTTCCCGTACGAACGTAAGATCTCCAAGTTCTTCTGGGTAGCCGGATGGGTAAACATATCCAGGTCCATAGCCGGAGCCACAAACACCGGAGCTTTCGCCGAAAGGTAAGTAGCGATCAACATATTATCAGCAATGCCATGGGCCATCTTTCCGATGGTAGCTGCTGTAGCCGGAGCCACCACCATAGCATCTGCCCAGAGTCCCAGGTCTACATGACTGTTCCAGGTCCCGTCACGCTGGGCAAAGAATTCACTGATAACCGGTTTACCGGTAAGTGCAGAAAGAGTAATAGGAGTAATAAATTCCTTTCCGGCAGGCGTGATCACCACCTGAACCTCTGCACCCTTTTTAATAAGGATCCGGATCAATACGGCCGCTTTATAAGTAGCAATACTACCGGTTATCCCCAGTATTATTTTTTTTCCTTTTAACGACATTTCTGCTGTATCAAAATTAGCATCCCCACCGGAAATCTATTTCCCGGTCAGTTCGCGCAACCGAATCTTCGTCAGCATAGCTTTGGTATGCAGGGTAAACTCACTGTTGAGGATCCAACTATAGTAACCCGGATCTTTTTTCAACACCTCTGTTACACACAGACCTTTATATTTTCCAAAATTAAAAACTTCCACCCCTTTATCATCGTATACCATGCGTCCGGCAAAATCCACATTGCGGTTAAAACTGGAAAATTCCGAAAGGTAGGCAACATCATTTTTCAGTTCCGGATAACGGTCCAATTGCGCCTGAAGCACTTCATAGGTGGCTTTGGTATCAGCCTCCGCCGTATGTGCATCTTCCAGGCTTCTGCCACAATAAAATTTGTAGGCTGCCGAAAGCGTACGCTGTTCGCACTTGTGAAAGATTACCTGCACATCCACAAATTTGCGGCGTGTCATATCGATATCCACCCCTGCCCGAAGAAATTCCTCCGCCAGTACAGGAATATCGAAACGGTTGGAATTGAATCCTGCCAGATCACACCCTTCAATATCCCGGGCAATGTTTTTAGCTACCTCCTTAAAAGTAGGACAATTCACCACATCCTCATCATAAATACCATGAATCCGGGAGGTCTCTTCCGGAATAGGCATTTCCGGATTGATTCGAAGGGTTTTGGACTCTTCGTTACCATTGGGATGAATCTTCAGGTAACATATCTCCACGATCCGGTCGGTGTTTACGTTAGTTCCGGTGGTTTCCAGATCAAAAAACACCAGTGGATTCTTTAAATTTAATCTCATTCGGATCTTCCTTAATCATTTAACATCATAGGCATTAGTAGCATCAGCAGGTTATTATTTTCTTCCTGCTCTACCGGCAGTATAACCCCCGCACGGGAAGGATCTGCCAGTTCGATCACTACTTCATCCGAAGAGATGTTATTAAGGATATCTATAAAGAAAGTGGATTTAAAACCAATGCTCATCGGAGTTCCCTCATACTGACAGGTCATCTTTTCCTCCGCCGAAGTAGAAAAATCAATATCCTGTGCCGAAATAGTTAACTCATTAGCCTGTAACTTTAGTTTGATAAGACTGCTTGCCTGCGAAGAGAAGATAGAAACACGACGAAGCCCACCGATCAGCTGCATACGGTCAATAGTTACCTTATGTGGATTATTTTGTGGAATTACCGAATTATAATTGGGATATCTGCCTTCGATAAGACGACAGATCATCCGGTAATTGGGAAGTGTAAATACTGCATTCCGTTCGTCAAACTCTACTGAAACCGCATCCTGCTCCTTCGAAAGAATATTCTTCAACAACGTAGCCGGTTTTTTAGGCAGGATGAAAGCCGCTCTCTCACTCCCTTTCGCCGACAAGGTTTTATTACGGACCAGCTTGTGACCGTCAGAAGCAACAAACGTTATATCTTCAGTAGTAATATCAAAATAGACCCCGTTCATTACCGGACGAAGTTCATCGTTCGCTGTAGCAAACAGAGTACGGTTTATACTCTCAGAAAGAGTTTTAGCCTCTATATGGATATGGACAGCATTTTCTCCCAGCTTTGCAAACTGCGGAAACTCATCTGCATTCTGTCCCATCAGGCTGTATTTACCGTTCTGATACTGCACAGTGATCTCCAGTGTCTCCGTATTAATATCAAACTCCAGCGGCTGTTCCGGAAGTTCTTTCAAAGCATCCAGTAGGGTTTTAGCCACTACTGCAAATTTTCCGTTGCTATCACTTTCGTTCACTTCTACCGAAGTCACCATAGTCGTCTCGCTGTCAGATACAGTTACGGAAAGTCTGCCTTCCGTAAGGTCAAACAGGAAACAATCCAGTATCGGTAATGTATTCTTCGAATTAATTACACGACTTATAGCCTGTAAATGACTGAACAGTGCAGTACTTCAGACAATAAATTTCATAT
>JAJPZL010000094.1 GCA_021204375.1 Bacteroides sp. | reverse complement strand
TAATAATATTGGTATAGAAAAGAAGGTTATCCTGGTGAATCGAAAAAAAACGAAACTATTCTCTTTTTTCTTTTTCCTTTTTATATATTTGTACAATAAATCAAATAGATATGTTGGCACATCAGCGAAGAGAAAAGATATTGGATCTGATCCGGGAAGACGGGCACGCAAAGGTACAGGAACTCAGCCGTATATTTAAAGTAACGGAAGTTACCATTCGCCAGGATCTGGAGAGATTGGAAAAGGAAGGGTGTATCCGCAGGGAGCACGGTGGCGCGGTGTTGAAGGATATGGACTCTTCTGTAAAGAGTGTCTCTCCGCTTAATCAGTATCATATAGAGGCCAAACGGGCGATTGCCCTCAAAGCAGTCTCTTATATTGATAACGGAGATGTGATTATCCTCGACTCCGGTTCCACTACGACTGAAATAGCTAAATTGCTAATTGATTATAAGAATCTTACCGTAATTACCAATGCGCTTAATATTGCGCTGATCCTGGGCGTGAATCCCGGTATTGACCTCATTGTAACCGGGGGAGAGTTCAAAGCTCCTACACTTTCGCTGACCGGACAGAAGGCTGTCGATTTTTTTAATACGATCCATGTAGATAAGCTCTTTCTGGCTACGGCAGGTATCACCCTGAAGGCTGGCCTTACATATCCCAGTATCAGTGATATCTGTGTAAAAAGAGCCATGATAGAGTCGGCAGACAAGGTGTTTCTGGTAGCCGATTCCTCTAAGATCGGATTAACCTTTTTTGCCAGTCTGGGAGCCCTCTCCCTGATAGATTGCCTTATCACTGATTCGAAAATTTCCGAAGAACAGATTAAATGGTTAGACGATAACGAGGTAAGTTATATACTCACCGATCTGCCTGTTTTGTAACATAGCCATAAATACTTTCTTTTTCTTTTGTTTTCTTTCGTTTTAATCTTTCGTTTACTTACTTTTGTGCCGTTCCTTTGAATGAACCCTATAAAAGTTTATAGATATGCGAAAGAAAGTAAACAGTTTGAAACAAACAGCAGAAGAAATACGGCTACGGCTGGTAGAGGTGGTTTATAAAGCCGGTGCCGGTCATATCGGAGGAGGTCTCTCTTCGGTCGATCTTTTGACTGCGCTCTATTTCCGGATCCTGAATGTAGATCCTGAAGATCCCGGTATGGATAACCGGGACCGTTTTATCATGAGTAAAGGACATAGTGTGGAGGCGCTCTATTGTACGCTGGAAGCTGTCGGTTTTATTGCTCCGGGTAAGCTGGATAGTTACGGGGAATTTAACTCACCCTTTGCAGGACACCCGACCATTAAGATCCCCGGGATCGATGTGAACAGTGGTGCTCTGGGGCACGGTCTTTCTGTGGGGGTAGGAATGGCCCTGGCTGCCCGGATGGATAAAAAGTCGTATAGAACCTACGTGTTGATGGGAGACGGTGAACAGGGCGAAGGCTCTATTTATGAGGCGGCTATGTCTGCCAGCCATTATAAATTAGATAACCTGATCGCCATTATCGACCGCAACGGATTGCAGATCAGCGATACTACCGAACATGTAATGTCCCTGGAACCGATGGACCGCCGTTGGGAAGCCTTTGGCTGGGATGTGCATGAGATGGACGGGAACGATCCGGATGCTATTCTCCGGACGTTTGAGAATATTGATTATACCAACGGAAAACCGCATCTCATCATCTCCCGCACTACCAAAGGAAAAGGGATCTCCTTTATGGAGAACGGGCTTAAATGGCATCATGGAGTTCCCTGTGAATCTGAATATCAGCAGGCTGTGGCCGAGATCAAAGAGCGTCTTGCCAGCTATCAATTACTAACCGACTAAAAGGAGAATATTATGTCAAATAAGACACCTACCCGAAAAAGTATAACCGATACCTTGCTGAAACTGGGCAGGGAGGACAGGGATATTGTTGTGGTCACTTCGGATGCCAGCGGATCTGTTACCCTGACCGATTTTACCAACGAACTGCCGGAGCAGTTTGTAGAAGTTGGTATTGCCGAGCAAAATGCAGTAGGAGTGGGAGCCGGGCTGGCTTCTGCCGGAAAAAAAGTATTTGTGTGCGGACCTGCCTGTTTCTACGTAGCCCGTAGCCTGGAGCAGATCAAAGTCGATGTCGCTTATTCCCGCAACCGGGTCAATATAATCGGTGTAAGCGGAGGGGTGAGTTATGGAGCTCTGGGAGCTACCCACCACAGCCTGCACGATATTGCCGTACTGCGCACCTTCCCCGGAATGGATATTATTTTTCCCTGCGATGTGAAACAGGCAGCAAAAATGACAGTACAATTAGCTAACCATATTCGTCCTGTCTATGTAAGGGTAGGGCGCAATCCTGTGCCCGATGTCTATACCGGCGAAGAGGTTCCTTTTGAAATAGGAAAAGCAAACCTGCTCATGGAGGGGAATGATCTTACCCTGATCGGTACCGGGGAGACTGTTTATCACTGCCTGAAAGCGGGTGAAAGGCTCCGGGAACAAGGAATACAGGCTCGGGTGGTGGATATGCATACCCTCAAACCGGTGGATGAGGAGATGATCCTGCGGTGTGCCTGCGAGACGGGGCTTATTATCACGGCCGAAGAGCATAGCATCTACGGAGGACTGGGAGGTATGGTTGCCGAGATCACAAGCCGGCATCATCCCGTCCCGGTAAAAATACTGGGTGTTCCGGATGAGAATACGGTTCACGGCAAGAATACCGAGATCTTCCGTCACTACGGATTTGATCACGAAGGAATATACAAAACTGCGTTGAAAGCTTTAAAGAGATAGATATGCGCTACATACTTACTATAGACCAGAGTACTTCGTCTACCAAAGCGATCCTTTTTGATGATACGTGCCGGTTGGTTTGCCGGGAGAATATTCCTCATAAACAATACTATCCGGCCCCTGGTTGGGTAGAACACGATCCGCAGGAGATCTGGCAGAATATGCTGGAGGCTATTCGCCTGCTGGTCACCCGGAATGGGATCGACCGGGCGGATATTGTGTCGCTGGCTATCACCAATCAGCGGGAAACCGCAGTGGTGTGGAACAAAAAGAGTGGCAGGCCCGTGGGTAATGCGGTGGTATGGCAATGCCAGCGTGGTACCGCTATCTGTGAGGAGCTCTCCCGGCAGGGAGCCGACCCGATAGTGCTGGAAAAGAGCGGGCTTAATATCAACCCTTATTTCTCTGCCAGTGGTATCAAGTGGTTGCTGGATAATGAATCCGGAGCCCGTGCGCTGGCTGAGCAGGGAGAGTTGTTGTGTGGTACGATAGAGAGCTGGCTTATCTGGAAGCTTACCGGGGGTAGGGTACATGCTACGGATTATACCAATGCATCCCGTACCCTGCTTTTTAATATCCATACCCTCGACTGGGACGATAAATTACTGGAACTCTTTACTATTCCCCGGGAGATGATGCCACAGGTAAAACCTTCGGATTCGATCTTCGCCTATACCGATATAGAGGAGATCCTGGAGGATCCTGTTCCTGTGGCAGGGGTGCTGGGCGATTCGCACGGTGCACTGGTGGGGCAGATGTGTTTCGAAGAGGGGATGGGAAAGGCTACCTACGGAACCGGTTCGTCCGTGATGATCAATATCGGGAAAGAGGCTATGTTGCCTCCTAAAGGATTGGTCACTTCCGTTGCTTTTGCTGCCCTGGGAGAGGTCTTTTATGCGTTTGAAGGGAATATACATTGTACGGGAGCCACGATCAAATGGCTGGTTGACAACCTGAAACTGATCAATAGCCCCATAGTGGCCGAAGAGATGGCTACCTCTGTGGAAGGAAATGAGGGAGTCTATTTAGTACCGGCTTTCAGCGGCCTGGGAGCGCCCTGGTGGAATCCGGAAGCCCGGGCTATCCTGTGTGGAATGACCCTCTCTACCACCCGTGAGCATGTAGTGCGTGCCTCCCTGGAGGCGATTGCTTACCAGGTAAAGGATTTGATCGACCTGATGAAATACCATACCGATGTCGTATTGAAAGAGCTCCGGGTAGATGGAGGTCCTTCCCGTAATAACTTCTTGATGCAGTTCCAGGCCGATATGCTGGATGCAAAGATCAACCGGCTGGAAATAGAGGAGGCTTCTGCCCTGGGGGCTGTTATCCTTTCGGGTTTTGCTACCGGATTGTGGAGTAGCTTTGAAGCGGTGAAACGCCTTCGCAAGGGGGATGACTACATCCTGCCTGATATGGAAGAGTCTCTTCGTACCTCCCTGTATGAGGGGTGGAAAACAGCAGTAGAGATGGTAAATAAATAATAAAAATAATTCAAAAAATAATTGGATACTATGGCATACAAAGAAAAACTTACTTTCGGAGTGATCGTCGCAACACGTAATATTTTCAATGCGGCACTGGCGGAAAAGGCCCGTCCGGTTATCCTGCAGAAAATTCAGGAGCTGGGACATGAATCTGTGATCCTGGATAGTGACCAGACTCCTCACGGAGGGTGTATTGAAACCTATGAAGATGCACAAAAGTGTGCAGCTCTTTTCAAAGCCAACCGCGACCGTATTGACGGTATTGTAGTGGTACTACCAAACTTTGGGGACGAAGTAGGGGTAGTGAACAGTATTAACCTTGCCAAACTGGATGTACCGGTGCTGGTACAGGCTTGTAACGATGAGAATGATAAAGTAGATGTTCAGAGTCGGCGGGATGCCTTCTGCGGAAAGATCTCCGTATGTAACAACCTGTATCAGTATGGGATTCCTTTTACCGATACCACCCTGCATACCTGCGACCTGGATAGCGAGGTATTTACAGAAGACCTGGAACGTTTTGCTGCTGTTTGCCGGGTAGTGAACGGATTGCGTTCGGCCCGTATCGGCCTGATCGGCCTGCGTCCTGCCGGTTTCCAGACCGTTCGTGCCAGTGAAAAGCTGTTGCAGGCGTATGGTATTACCGTAGTACCGGTCGATATGACCCTGATCATTGCCGATGCGGAGAAGATTGATAAGAACTCGGAAGAGGTACAGGCTAAAGTAGCCTCTATCCGGGCTTATGGAACAGTCCCCGCCTGTGTAAGTGCCGAAAAGCTGGCTATGCAGGCTGCCTTTGGTATCGCTGTAGAGAACTGGATCCAGGCCAACCAGATCGATGCGACTGCTATTCAGTGCTGGGATGCCCTTCAAAAGACGTATGGTTGTTCTGCCTGTGTAACGATGAGTATGCTGGGTGAAAAGCTGATCCCCTGTGCCTGTGAAGCTGATATTGCCGGAGCTGTTTCTATGTATACCCTGATGCTGGCTTCCGGAAAATCGCCTGCACTGCTGGATTGGAACAATAACTTTGCCGGTGAAAAGAATAAATGTGTATGTACCCACTGCTGTAATTATCCCAAATCATTTATGTTGAATGAGATAGAGATCTCCAGCTTAGATGTATTGGGTACTGTGCTGGAACAGGTCGATACCTTCGGGGCTATCAAAGGTAAAGTGGCTGCCGGGCCTTTCTCCTATTTCCGTATCTCTACGGATGATACGTTGGGTGAGATCAAGGCTTACACCGGCGAAGGAGAGATCACAGACGATGCGTATGGAATGGACGGAGGTATTGCGGTTACGCAGATCGATAATCTGCAAAACCTGATGAAGTTTATCTGTAAGAATGGATTTGAGCACCATGTAGCTATGTGCCGTGGAAGCCTGGTGGATATTTTGGAAGAGGCTACCGATAACTACCTGGGATGGAATCTTTACAAGCATAGTTAACGCCGGTAATCCCGTAAACTATGACATATAAAAAGAGGCTATCTCAGTGGTAAGATAGCCTCTTTTTAGTACATTTTACCGGATCTCTTCGCACTCTTTCAGCCACAAAGCCGAACTGGCGTCGCTGGGCATGCGCCAGTCGCCACGGGGACTGATAGCTACCGTTCCTACTTTGGGGCCGTCCGGCAGGCAGGAGCGTTTGAATTGCTGACTGAAGAAGCGACGGAAGAAGATGGTGATCCACTTTTTGATGGTCTCTTCCGTATATTTTCCTTTGAAAGCAATGGAAGCCAGGTAATGTATCTTTTTGGGGCGAAAACCGAACCGCATAAAGTAGTAGAGGAAGAAGTCATGCAGTTCGTAGGGACCAACCAGGTCTTCCGTTCTCTGGATGATCTCTCCCTGTTCATCGGCCGGTATCAGTTCCGGGCTGATGGGGATATCTTTAATATCCAACAGGATATCCCTGGTCACTGCATCCACTTCGTGGTTGGCTACCCAATCTACCAGGTGTATAACCAGTGTTTTGGGAATGCTGGCATTGACTCCGTACATAGACATGTGGTCGCCGTTGTAGGTGGCCCAACCCAGGGCCAGTTCCGACAGGTCTCCTGTGCCGATAACCAGGCCGTTCATCTGGTTGGCTATATCCATGAGTATCTGGGTTCTTTCCCGTGCCTGGGAGTTCTCGTAGGTTACATCGTGTATGTTAATATCATGGCCGATATCTTTGAAATGCTGAATACAGGCGTCTTTGATACTGATCTCGCGGATGGTCACTCCCAGGGCCCTCATCAGGTCGAGTGCATTGTTGTAGGTACGGTCGGTGGTGCCGAATCCGGGCATGGTAATACCGATGATATCTTTGCGGGAAAGCCCCAGTTTATCGAATGTTTTGATACATACCAGCAGGGCCAGCGTGGAGTCGAGCCCGCCTGATATGCCGATAATAGCTGTTTTTGCATGGGTGTGTTCGATCCGTTTGGCCAGTCCGCAGACCTGGATGGAGAATATTTCTTCACAGCGTTCATTCAATTCCGGTCCTGTGGGAACAAAAGGCAACGGTTCGAATATGCGGGTCAGGTGGAGCTCTTTAGAGTTGGTCTGCTCGGTCTGGATCACGGTTACCTCTCTTTTTCCGTTGTTGGCTTTGTTGGCTGAGAAGGTGGTATTGACCCAACGTTCGCTCCGCAGACGTTCTACATCGATCTCGCTGATCACGATCTGCTCTTCCATACTGAAACGTTCGGAACGTTTCAGTAGGGTGCCGTTCTCATAAATAAGTCCGTTCCCGGCAAATACCACATCGGTGGTAGACTCTCCGTACCCGCAGGAGGAGAATACATATCCGGCCATGCAACGGGCTGACTGTTGGCTGATCAGGGAACAGAGATAGTTGTGCTTACCTACGATCTCATCGTCCGCGGAAAGATTGAAAATGATCTCTGCACCTTCCAGGGAGAGAGAGGAACTGGGTGGGACAGGAGCCCAGAGGTCTTCGCATATTTCAATGGCAAAGGTCGTATCGGGTGTGGCAAAAAGTAATTTATTATCGAGGGGAACCACTTGTCCGCAATAGCGTATTTGTGCTTTTTCTATATGGAAAGCAGGAGTGAACCATCTATATTCATAGAACTCTTTGTAGTTGGGAAGATAGGTTTTGGGAACGATCCCCAGTATCTTTCCTTTCTGGAAAGCAACGGCACAATTGAGAAGGGCACCGTTGTAAGAGATGGGTATACCTACTATACAGATAATATCTAATTGCCTTACGTTGTTCATGATCTGCATCAGGGCAACTTCGGCTTCTTCCAGAAGAAGGTGTTGTGCAAAGAGGTCACCGCAGGTATATCCCGTTATAGATAGCTCCGGAAAAGCCATAATCTGTATTCTTTTTCCATGGGCTATGGCAATAAGGTTCTCTATCCGTGTAGCATTGAACTTACAGTCGGAGACACTGACCCGGGGTACTGCGGCTGCTACTTTTACAAATCCGTAATTCATATAGTATCAAGTTTGTTTGTGGGGCAAAAGTAAGAATATAAT
>JAJPZL010000212.1 GCA_021204375.1 Bacteroides sp. | reverse complement strand
AACTTAATAACTTTTACGGTTATTATTAAAGTTGCTTTCCATGAAGGATGGCTCCTTTTTATTTTATATCCGGTAGCCCGGAGAAGTAAAGAAAACTTTTGAAGCTCATTTTTGTTTAAATCATATTGTTGATCATAACGGGATTTTCCGGTTGTTATAGGATACGGAGAAAGAATAGTTACTTTTACTCATCACCAAAGATCATACCGAATTATGCAGGTCTATAACAGAGAGTTGAGCTGGCTGGCTTTTAACGAACGTGTATTGCAGGAAGCACAGGATCCCAGTGTGCCGCTTTTGCAACGGTTGCGTTTTTTAGGTATATTCTCCAACAATCAGTATGAGTTTATAAAGGTACGGGTAGCTAATCTCATCCGGATGAACCGGTTCAAAACGGTAAAGTCGCCTAAAACTGTAGAAGGATTCTCTTCACAGGTAATTCTGGAAAAGGTATATAAGGCGATGGATCGTTGCCAGCTGGAATTTGACAGGATCTATCAGGGAATTCTGGAAGAGATGGAGAAGAGAGGGATCTGTGTGAAAAATGAGAAAGAACTTACGGAAGAACAAAGTGATTTTTGCCGGAAATATTTTTTGGAAGAGATAAGCCAGTGGCTGGTTCCACTGATGCTGCGTAAATCAACCCGGATCCCTTTTCTGAGTGATAAACAGATCTATCATGCGGTTAGAATGGAGTCGGGAAAAGGACATGCAGTATGGTATGCCATTATCAGTATTCTGGTGAACCGTACCTGTCCCCGTTTTGTGAAGTTACCTTCGCCGGAGAGAAAGACGGAGATTATTTTTATTGATGATATTATCAGGCTTTGTCTGGATGAGATATTTTTTATGTTCTCTTACACTTCTATTACAGCCCATACATTTAAGATCCTGCGGGATGCTCAGTTAACGGTAGATGAGGATATATCGAAGAGCCTGGTGGAGAAGATGGAGGAAGGGCTGGATGAGCGGATGCATGGAGAGCCTGTAAGATTGACATACGACCGGGATATGCCGGTTGAATTGCTGGAGATGATCACTTCCAAGCTTCGGTTAAAAAAACGGATCGTTCGGGAGGAGGGCGGTATCATATGATGAAACATCTTACCTGTTTCCCGGTGATTGACCCACAGCTGGAATATGAAACGCTTCCTCCTATGCCCCATCCGGATATCCGTCACTTTTCGAGCATTCTCAGTGTAGTCATGGAAAAGGATATTTTTTTAAACTATCCTTACCATACTTTTAAACATGTCATTGATTTTTTACGGGAAGCAGCTATTGATCCGAAAGTAACCCGTATTTGTATCACTCTTTACCGGACCGCTGAACGTTCAAAGATTATCAATGCCCTGTTGAATGCCAATCAGAACGGAAAAGAGGTGATCGTATTAGAAGAACTGATTGCTCGTTTCGATGAGGAGCAGAATATAGAAAATTCTGACTTGTTACAAAAAACAGGTATTACTGTGATATATGGGTTTAAAGCCTTGAAAGTACATTCCAAATTAATTTTGGTGGAAAGGAAAGAGAAAGGTTATGCCAGGGGGTATACTTATATCGGAACAGGTAATTTTAATGAAGATACCGCTAAAATATATGGCGATTTCGGATTATTTACTTCGGACGAAGAGGTGGTAACAGACGCCCGGGCTGTATTTGATTTTTTGCTAAATACCCATAAGCATTATCGGTACCGGCAACTGATCGTTTCGCCTTATTATATGCGCAGCCGGTTTGAAAAACTGATAGAACGGGAAATAAAGAATAGCCTGAAAGGAAAAAATGCCCATATTTATGCAAAGTGTAATAGTTTAACCGATATGCGGCTTATCCGGTTACTTTATAAAGCATCCCGGGCAGGAGTAAAAATAAAGCTGATCATACGAGGCGCTTGTTGCCTGGAGCCACAGGTCCCGGGTCTTAGTGAGAACATAGGGGTGATCAGTATTGTCGATAAATACCTGGAACATGCCCGTCTCTATATTTTCCACAGTGATGGAGAAGATTGTACGATCATAGAAAGTGCCGACTGGATGACACGTAACCTGGATTACCGGATAGAGGTAGCAGTGCCGGTGACCGACCCGGATATCCGGAAAACCTTGATGGATGTATTCCGGATACAGTGGGCAGACAATGTAAAGGCAAGAGAATTGGCACTCCCGGGTGAAAATGGTTACATCCTGCGGAAAACGGATGAGGAACCGTGTCGTTCGCAGTTTGCATTGTATGATTATTATAAATCCAAATTAGATGCTGAGCATGAAATTTAAAACGTTAGCTGCCATTGATATCGGATCGAATGCGATCCGGTTAATGATTAAAAATATAGAGAGTGCAGGAGCAGTTGTGGAATATAACAAGGTCGCTTTTCTACGAGTACCGGTCCGGCCGGGTGAAGACGTATTTGAAAAGGGTTATATCGGGCGTGGAAAAGCCTATCGCTTGAATGAAGCCATGATTGGTTTTTCTCATATTATGAAGGCGTATAAAGTTTCTGCCTGTATGGCGTATGCTACCAGTGCCATGCGTGATGCACAGAATGGACACGAGATTATAGAAGAGATCTATCGTAACAGTGGAATTGAGATCAGTGTCATTTCCGGTAATAAAGAAACAGAGATCATTCTGGAAGCCGGTGGTTCCTGTGTGGTCACGGACGTTACGGCTAACTACTTATATGTAGATGTAGGAGGAGGAAGTACGGAAATTATTGTGCGTAGTAATATGCAGAATGTTGCAGCCCGTTCTTTCCAGATCGGTACGGTACGTATGCTGGCTGATAAGGTGGAGAGGCGGGAGAGAGAAGAGTTTAAAAGATGGCTGAAAGATGTGTATGAGCAGTATGGTCCTCTGAGTATGATCGCTTCCGGTGGAATATTAATAAGACCTTTAAGCTTCTGGGAAAATATCCGGGAGAGACGATCGGTTATCCGGAATTGAAAGTACTGTACAATACACTCAAAGGAATAGATTATGAGGAACGTATTCTGAACTTTAAGCTGAATCCTTACCGGGCCGATGTTATTATTCCTACTCTGAAGATCTTTCTGAAGGTATCCAGGATCTGTAAAGTCAATGAAATCTATGTTTCCAAAGTAGGGTTGGTGGATGGTATGATACACCATTTATATCAGATGGTTTTACCCGAGAACAGCGGTAGTAATCCGTGAACATTCATTCTCCGGGAGTGTTATTACACTAAACAAATCCGGAGTTATGAAAAGTATTATTAAAAAGTAATGGCCCAACCAGGCGAAAAGCATAAAGTGGAAGACTTTGATCCTGCTTTTACCGGTACTATATCTAAAGAAGAAGCCCACATCCGTCTGACGGAGAATGTACGGAAATTGGCTAAATTACAAAATAAACTGTATGCGGAAGATCGCCACGCCCTGCTTCTTATATTCTAGGGGATGGATGGAGCCGGTAAGGACGGCACTATTAAACATGTCATGTCCGGGGTAAACCCACAGGGATGCCAGGTCTTTTCTTTTAAACAGCCTTCGGCCGAAGAGCTGGATCACGATTTTTTATGGCGTATTCACAAAGGTGTACCGGAGCGGGGAAGGATCGGTATCTTTAATCGTTCTCATTATGAGGATGTACTGGTTGCTAAAGTACATCCGGCAGTTTTGCTGAAGACCAGATTACCCAATGTGCGTACTGAAGAGGATATCACCAAAAAGTTCTGGAAACAGCGGTATGGTCAGATCAATGATTTTGAAAGGTATCTGACGGAAACCGGGGTTACAGTATTAAAGTTCTTTTTAAACGTATCAAAAGAGGAGCAGGAGAGACGGTTTATCAGTCGGCTGGAAGATGAATCAAAAAAACTGGAAATTCTCTTCCTCAGATTTTGAAGAGCGTCAGTACTGGGATGAGTATATGAAAGCTTATTTGGATGTGCTTACCTATACTTCTACCGACTTTGCACACTGGTATGTGATCCCGGCAGATAATAAATGGTTTATGCGCTATGTGGTAGGAGAGATTGTATGTGAGAAGCTGACAAAACTGAAACCACAATATCCGGCTGTAACGGAATCGACCCGGCAGGAAATTGAGAAATACCGGAGTATGCTTACCGGAAACGCGGTTAAGGAGGGAGAGGAGAGTGCTTCTTCACAGGAACAAGTGGAATATACGGAGACTTCAACAGTATAGCAGAAGTTGTTCAGGTATGGAGAAGAGAAAAAAGATTATTTTTTATGGTTTGGAGGAGCAATAGGACTATTTCTTCTTTTATTATCGACCTGTAATGAGGGATTGAGAGACGATGGGATCAGGGAAAAATTCTCTCTCTTCCCTTCGGAATATTTTTCCGGCTGGATACGCTGGTCGCAGAGCCTTGGGACCTGTTGCTGGTACTAAAGCCTTACCGATTTATGGAGATTCAAAAACATGAGATCGGTATGCCTAAAAAACACAGAAAAAGCTGGAACGGATCAGTCTCCATAATGAAGATATATGTGTATTACTTTTCGTACATAACAATACACTGGTAAAATATGTGCCGATAAGCTATAACGATATTTCTGATTTGAATTTTGCGAGGTGGATACACTGGATGAAGGGCTTGTACCTGAAACCGTTTTTATAGTGGATTCTTTAGGGAGAGTTTTGGTAAGTAGCAGATAAAACAGGGATGAATATATGGGGATTTACTACTCTTTTTCCATTCTAATCGTTATTGCAACGGTTTTTGTCTATATAAATAACCGCTTTTTTAAGCTTCCGTCTACTATAGGGATTATGGTAATAACCATGATCTTTTCTGTGGGATTGGTTGTTTTCCGTTCGGTCGATCCGGAACCTCTTCAGGAGGTGTATGATCTGATAAAGAACATTGATTTTAGCAAATTACTGATGGGAGGAGTACTATATTTTCTCCTTTTTTCCGGGGCCATCCAGATCAATATCAATGATTTGAAAGAAGAGAGGGTACCGATTGTCATTTTCTCTTCACTCAGTGTGGTCATCTCTACTTTCGTAGTTGGTTTTGCTTTATACTATATACTGGGATTTATATTACCCCGGGTAGGGCTTGATTTTCCTCTCTCTTTATATTATTGCCTTTTATTCGGCGCCCTTATTTCTCCTACCGATGCGGTGGCTGCGCTTAGTATTCTGAAACAGGCCAAAGTTTCGAAATCTCTGGAGACTAAAGTAACAGGCGAATCCCTGTTCAATGATGGGGTAGCGGTGATCACATTTGGGATTATCTATAGTCTGGCTCAGGGAACGGAACAGTTGCAGAATATCTCTGCGCTAGCCGTGGGGTGGCTACTTTGTAAAGAGGTATTCGGTGCTTTATTGGTAGGTATTATATTAGGAGGAATTGCCTTTTATGCTATTAAAACAGCTTTTGATCAGAAACTGACTATCCTGATCACTATTTCGGTAGTAATATGTGGATTTATGATCTCGCAGATTGTAAATATTTCGGGACCTCTTACCATGGTATTTGCCGGAATAATGGTAGGGCATGCCGGGAGAGTATACTCTGAAAAGAAAAAAGTAGATATCAGTTTTGTAAAAGTATTCTGGGAATTGATGGATGAAATACTGAATGCTATCCTTTTTTGCTGATAGGTTTTGAACTTCTGCTGATCCCTAATCTGAGATATTACTGGCTACCGGGGATCATTGCTATTTTTGTGGTACTGCTGGCACGCTACGTATCTATAAAAATTCCTACCTTGCTGATCCCTTTCAAAGAAAAGTTTACCCACGGGACCATTGTCATACTGGTCTGGGGAGGACTTAGAGGGGGAGTATCGATTGCATTGGCTCTCTCTATCAGTGAGAGTATACAGCGAATCGCTATTGTAGCGGTCACTTATTTTGTGGTTGTTTTCTCCATAGTCATACAAGGTCTTAGTATCGGAACCCTGGCTCGTCATATCCGTACCTGATTGGTGGTGGGTGTTTAAACAGGTCGTGATAGGTGATTACAGGTATTTATAATACTGGCATTTTTGTTTACGGGTGATGATCTTCTTGGCAATCAACCGGGCTGTTACTTCATTGAGACAGCTGATCCCGAAGTTGCGTATATTGAGAAGTTTGTCAAAACCGTTGTCTTTGGTAAAACGTAACAGATCTTCCAGTGTAATAATACCGGCAGCATTGAAACAATTGGTAGTACGTTTACTAAAATTGAATGTCTCTTCTATCTTCTGGGAAAGTACTTTAACAACCTCTACCGGAATAAAATTCATGGCTGGTTCGGGCTTTTCAATAAGATCAATGGTAGGGCCTGAAAGTTTTTCCATTTTTTTACTAAGTTCTGTGTTAGAACGCAGAAGATTTTTCCTTTCGATTTCCAGTTTGCGGTTATAGTTGATCAGTGTTGCCTTCTCTTCCCGGTAACGTTGCAGGAAACCGACTTTCTTTTCAATGATCTTCAAAGAAGCCGAATAGAGATAACGAGCCTTTATATTGGGAAGATCATACTTTTCCGCTACCTCTTTAAAACTTTTTCCGGAAGAGATATCTACGAACACATCTCTTTTTTTCGGATCAGGTATTAACATAGCCATTTCATGAATGATCATTTTGAAAAGCGGAGTCATCTGTTGATACGACTTCATAATAAATTTCAGGTCACTCAGATCAACCGTTACCAAAGGATCAGGTAAGACAAAATCCCTGATATCACAGGCTTTATCCTGGGTATCTTCCGAAGTATCCAGGTAAGAGGCAAGATCGTCCTTGCTTACAAACCATAGATTTTCATTTTTGGAGGCAGTGATCTCTCTCTTTTCGATAAGACGCAGAATCTCGTGTTTTGGAATACTAAACTCTCTGCTTGCTTCATTTAATGTTATCCATTTTCCCATTGTTCTATTTTGGTTTTATTATTTCGTGCGGATTAACAAACGGGTATAAAAAAGCGTGAAACTGCTCTATTATCTAGAAAGAAGGTACCCCTACCTGTTAAACTAACAATAGACAACAGCCCACGCCTATTATGGATGTATTCCTGTGTACTCTATACATACAAATTACATGGACATTTTGTTGCTATTATCTTAGTTTAGCGATAAAAAAGAGTGGTGGGTGTTCTCTTTCTAAAGAGAATATCAAAATGCTTTTTCCAATATTTCCGCCCCTGCATGCTGTATTTATTCTGCAAGGACGGGGCAAAGATAAATAAAATTTTGATATGGGCAAATTAAAATGTAAAAAATAGACACCTGTTTTTTTGAAAATCTCTATTGACGGGTTCTTTTTTAATTACCTTCTCTTTTTTGCCAGATAGACTCCGCCTAAAATCATCATGCATCCGGTAATAGCCGCCAGGGTAATTTTCTCATCAATAATAAGAGCAAAGGTGAGTAAAGTCACTAAAGGAACGACGTAAATATAGTTGCTTGTTTTTACAACACCTATACTTTTGATGGCACTGTTCCACATAATAAAACAAAGCATAGAGGCGATCAGTCCCAGAAATAGTAGATTAGCAATTACAGTAGGTTGTTGAAGGATCTCCCGAGCAGGATGCAGGGGAGTGGCTATTAAGAAAGGAAGCAGCGTAATAAGTCCGTAGGCAAATACTTTCCGGGTAATAAAGATAGTCGGATAACGATTCTCCAGTTTTTTTTAATAAGATACAATAAAGGGACCATACCAATGCGGATATCAGGGTCAGGATATCTCCAAGCGGATTGATCTTCAGGATAAAGCTTCCGTTAAAAACGACCAGCCCTACTCCTGCCAGTGCTACGCAGGAACCATAGAGGAGATTTTTAGTAAGCTTCTCTTCTTTATTAAGAAAATA
>JAJPZL010000111.1 GCA_021204375.1 Bacteroides sp. | reverse complement strand
CTGCTATCAGCTATAACTCCGACTTCAAATCCAGAATTTATAATAGGACATTATACGGATAATCATAATATTTAAAAGGACTGAACCTGAAAGTATCGTACTCGAAGAGTATCAATAACGACAAAAATAATCAATATGCTTCGGATTACACACTTTATCAGATGGTCGAGCGCACAGATAGTGGTGGCCACCTTTATACACCGGTTACCGGACAAGATTATACTCCGTTTATTGATGAAAGTAATTTTATTAGAATGAACCTCTCGAATGGTTCTCCCTCTTACCTGTCGCGTAGTATGAACCGTACGGATAACTATCAGATTAACTTTACAGCGAGTTACTCACGTACCTTTGGTTTGCATAGTATGAGCGGAATGTTTGCTATCGAAAGATCAGAAGCTGAAAGTGAATACCTCATCGGCCAGGTTACATATCCAACAGAACTTACTTCCGGACAGTCGAATTTAGTTGGTGAAGACTCTCAGCAAACCACTACGTTTACCCGTAACGAATCGGGTACACTCTCTTACATTGGTCGTGTCAATTATACCTACAATGACAGATACCTGTTGGAATTCCTGTTACGTTCGGACTCTTCCACCAAATTTGCTCCCGAAAACTACTGGGGAACATTCCCTTCTGTTTCCGCCGGTTGGATTATCTCACAGGAAAGTTGGATGGAGAGCGCCAAATGGGTGGATTACCTGAAAGTACGCGGATCATTCGGTCTTACCGGTCGTGATAATACAACGCCCTGGCAGTGGTTGCAGACTTATAGCGCATCAAACGGTAAAGGCCCCGTGTTTGGAGAAAATACCGATGCCTCCAGCATGATCACGATGGATAACAATAACGCAGCAGTAAACCGTAGTGTACGCTGGGACAAGTCGTACAAAGCGAACTTTGGTATTGATTTCAATACACTAAACAACCGTTTGTCACTTAATCTTGATGCGTACTATGTGTAGAACCGCGAGATGTTGATGACGCTCTCCCGATCGGTATCAACGGTGGTAGGTACCAGATCAGCAGACATGAATCTGGGAGAGATGGATAACTATGGTGTTGAACTTTCGGCAACCTGGAGAGACAAAATCGGCAAAGACTTCAAATATAAAATTGGTGTCAATACCGAATATACCGATAATAAAGTACTTGTGATGGACTTTAGTACAGGTCACGAGTATCGCTAGATTCAAAAGGGTGGCCGCTCGGATATAGGTGTCTGGGGTATGCAGTGTATTGGTATGTTCCGTTCGTTCCAGGATATTGAAGAGTATTTTGAAAAATACAATATCACATCTTATATGAGTATGGGGAAAGACCAGGTACGTCCGGGTATGCTGATTTACAAGGATGTACCTGTATCAACAAAACAGACTGACGGTACCTATGATGGACCTGATGGTGTTGTAAGCGCAAATGATGATCAGGTACGTTTGTCGAATCGTTCAAATCCCTACGGATTCACTACCAATATAAGTACGGAGTGGAAAGGTATTTCACTTACAGCACAGATCAGTGCTGACTGGGGCGGTTACAGCTTTATTCCTTCTGCCGCATTGAAAACGGGCGATCATATTGAATTTACCAATATGCCTTCGTTCTGGAATCCTGACAATATGTTTGTTTATGAAGATATTTATGACGGATCGGGCAATCTGCTGATGAGCGCTAACCGCGATGCCAAATACCCGAATCTCCAGTATGAGAGTGTGAATAGTGTAACTTCTTCATTCTGGAGAGTGAGTAGTACCCGTGTGCGTCTGAACCGTTTGACATTAGTCTATACTATACCGAAGAAGTATACTAACCTTATCGGTATCCAAAGTTGTCGTTTTAATCTGACAGGACAGAACCTATTGAGTCTTTATAATCCGTATCCGGACAACTTTATGGATCCGATGTGCAGTTATGGCAGCTATCCTACGCTGAGAACCTTCACTCTGGGTGTAAATGTATCATTCTAAAGAAAGTAAACAATGAAAAATAAGATCAAATTATTGAGTTTTGCCTTTGTGGCAACTATGGCTTTTACTTCTTGTAGCGATACCTTTCTGCAGGAAAAAAGAAACTACGATAGTACGAATGTCGAAGTTTATAACTACTACTCCGGAGCAGACGGACGCATCAGAAGCCTTTATGCGAAAACATTGCCCAATCCTAATGGCGATGCGGCCTGGAACAACCCTTCTACTGGACGTCCTGATGTACAGTCGCGATCAACAGAAGAATATAGTGGGTTCGATCTATTTGTAGATCCACGAAAGGAACTTACAGCACTATCGGGAGGAGATGATAATAGAGTACCCAGTTACTTTCACTATCAGATGCAAAATACTGTAAATGTGTATGGACGTATCCGTGATATCAATGATGCCATTCAGGGTATTAGCGGTGGAAAACTATCGCAAGAAGAGAAAGATCAACTGTTGGGACAGGCTTATTTTCTTCGTGCATGGTGCTACTATAACATCGTGAAATGGTATGGCGGTATACCTATTGTAACTGAAGTGCTGGAACCGGTAGAATCGACAGCTGTTTTGCGTTCTTCAACAAGAGAGTGTATTGAGTTGATGTGTAACGACCTGGATCAGGCGGCAGAAATGTTGGCAGCAACCGGTGCCTGGACGGGTAACAATTGGGGCCGTGTAACTTCCGGAACGGCACTTGCGTTGAAAGGTAGAGTATTGCTGCTTTGGGCAAGTCCGATATTCAACAGAACCAATGATAAAACACGCTGGGATGCTGCATATGAAGCCATAAAAGCTTCGATACCGGTACTTAACGTATGTGGGTATGGCTTGTATACCCGTGGTGATAATGTAAACGGTTCTGATTTTGCAGCGATGTTTGCTACTATCACCAACCCGGAAGCGGTGTTTGTTTCTTTATGCAATACTGCATCAACAGATAACGAAAAGAAAAATAACCAGTGGGAAAACAACATTCGTCCGAGAAATACACTCGGTAGCGGTAGTTATGAAGCTTCTGATATGATTGTGGATATGTTCCCCATGGCAGATGGTAAACGTCCGACCATAAGTGATACATATACGAAACTGGATAGATCTACCTATACCTACAACTCGGAGTTCCCATTTGAAAATCGCGATCCACGCTTCTATCGTACATTTGCATTTCCCGGTGTTCGTTAGGCATACGATGGAGATCCGACCCAAGCTAACGCGAACAATCCGTCTTATGATAAAGGAAATAACTATGTGTTGTGGAATTATGTTTGGTATGAGAGTGGTACTGATCCTACAGATCAGGATGCAGACTCTTTTGGTGCAGACAATCTGGGCGAAAATAAAAAAGGTATTTATATACGTAAGCGTTCGGACGACTTTGATGTAATGAAAGGTAGTAAATTGTATGTATATAATAGTGGAAATAATAATACAGGCTTTACCTGGTCGGCTGCTCCTTATATGGAAATCCGTTATGCTGAGGTATTGTTAAACTATGCTGAAGCTGCATGTGGAGCCGGACATCTTTCTGAGGCGGTAGAACAATTACAGAAGATTCGTGCCCGTGCCGGTTATACGGCTGCAGACAACTACGGTTTACAGGCTAATCTGGCTTCTGACGAGGCAGCATGTATGGCGGCAATCATTTATGAACGCCAGATCGAGTTGGTTTATGAAGGTAAACATTTCGACGACCTGCGCCGCTGAATGTTATACGATGGCGGGACAGGAACCGTAGAAGGTGCTCCAAGTACATGGAAGCTTACCGGATGGGGTGGAAATACCTGTACCTACTTAGGTTTCAAGCCACTGAACGGACAACGGCGTGACAAAATAGAATACCGTGTGGCAGATAGTTATGGTACAAGTCCAAGAACTTCTGATCCGCTCGTAAATGCCGGAGTAGAACGCCCGGCAGGAGTAGATTTAAATGAAGAGAAACCGGAATTGGATTCTCATCTTGAAGAATTGAAAGAGTTCTACGAAGCACATCTTGTACGCAAACTGAAAACAGGAGATGAACGTACTTCGGACAAAGTTGACTTGTACATAAACTTCCGTCCCAAGTATTACCTCATTGGTTTTAATGACAGTGCAATGAGTAGCTATAAGGAAGGAGAACAGACCATTGGATGGGAAGATACGAATAACGCAGGTGCACCGGGTACGTTCGACCCCTTAGCTGATTAATGGTTAGATATTTTTTTGATAAGCTATTAAGCTTATCTGAATAAAAATAGAAGAGGCTGTTCCAAAAAGGATAGCCTCTTACTTTTTTTGATTACGCAAAATACGGCAGAATACTATTATGTATTGCTGTCCGGTAAACCTAGGATAGTCTAAATGATTGTGACCCGGCAACTGATTTTCAGTGGTCGAGTGTGTTTTTTAATAAGCCAAAGCCCTCTGATCCGTAATGCATTTATTTGTAACAAGTATCAAGGCAGTGAGATGACTTTTTCCATTTCTTGACGTAAGAGGTATGCATCTAATCCATTGACTTTAGCTTTTTCATTTAAAATCTCTTTAGCCAGCTTTTTTGCTTCTACTATTCTGTTCATCTCAAGATATAGCATAACCAACCGACTTCTCGAACGCTGCTGGGAAGATGTCATATAATGAGCTATTTGGTAAGCATGTTCGGCTTCCGCGTAATGCTTCATCCAACCTAAACAATCTCCCTTCATACGGTATAATGTGCTGGATGGAGATAGTTTTATCGCTTTATTTAGCCTGTCAAGAAGGATCTGTTTATCGACTCTCTTGTGGTGGAGTGCAACACAGCAATTTTGTAAGTATAGCGCATCTCCCAACATGATTGAATCAAGTTTATCCAAATGTACGCTAATCTCTTTTGGAGGGTCTTTTAGTACGGCTTGAAATTCTTTGTATGCACTATGTATCTTGAGAGTTTTTAGGGAAAAGAATAGAACCAATAGTATAAACGTAGATTGAATACAAATTCTTAAGGGAGTACCGACTTTTAACTTATATCGTTTCCCTTTCTGTGTATTTAAAAGAGAAGCAAATAGTATAACTCCGGTTACTTGCAATGAAAAGACTCTGTTCGGATAGGAAAAGAAACCAACTATGATATATACAAGTATGGCTGCTTTAATTGTTGTGAAAACAGGATGATCCCCTTTGGTCTGGAATAAGATCACAAAAACCAGCGATAGATAAAGAAACAATCCGACGAAGCCATGTTCTACTATGATTCTGATAGGCTCATTGTAGGCCGATACTACATTTCCAGCCAAACACGCCTCTGACTTATTTCCTCGTTTTTGCTTAAAGTATTCAGCCTGATAATTCATATAGTTACCTTCAAAGCCATTATACCCTAAACCTGTAACAGGAGATTTTAGAGCCATTTCGGAAGATATTTTCCAAATAAGTAACCTCCCTTTAACAGAATCGGGCCTTATTCAATACAGAGAAATGCAAAGGAACAAGAATATGATAAGTGAAGCAGCTTTATATTTATAATGAAATTGGCCGGCATATAAAATAGCAATAAAGAGCCCAAACCATGCAGCCCGCGATTCTGAAAGAATGAAGGCTGGAAGGGAAAATAAGATCACGAATAAAGAGATAAATGAATGATCCCCTTTTTTAGTCCGAATAAGTACAGATGCGATTATGGATAGAAAGATGCTAAGCAATGCACCATACGGAGCGGGGTTAAAGAAAGGCCCCGTAACCCGATAATCCGAATAGGGAACGGTTAGTACATTAAAATACTGCAAATAACCTACAACTGCGAGTATAGAGCAACTTACTAATAGGATACGATAAATAACCTCATAGTGGAAGCATTGAGTTTGCCTTATACAAATATAGAGTAATAATAGGGTGATATCTCCTAATTGAGTAATGCTGAAAACGACATTATTATTTAAACTCGCAAAGATGAAGTAGCTTACAAATAAGATATCCGTGAGATGCATCTCTGTCTTCTTCCTTATTGGAAAAAGAACCATGTAAACAGCCATTAAACCAGCGATATAAGAAATGGAAACAATGGAAGATGTTCGACGGAAATCAAATAGTCCTGTATCAAGGTTGAATATCAGACAAATCGAGATAACCGAAATGAATAGGGCATAGATAACTTTATGTAATCTTACCACCATACTTGCCTCTCATTTTCATACGTGAAAATTCTCTCCTCTTTACCTTGTGATCGGTTCCTTAATAAGAAGAGGGCGTTTGTCGGAACATCATTGTATTCCAGAAATTGACTACATGCCTTTTATACACCTAATAATTTCCATCCATAATTGTAGTACATTAATTCATATTCATTGCCTACTTCAATGACATTGAAATTGTTTCGGGGCAAATATTTCACCTGGGTAATGAGGGCAGGTTGTTTCAGATCTAATCCGATCCATGAACCCGAAGGTGCATTGAAATTGGTTCGTATGTTATTGTCGAATGCATACTCCGGTTTGCTGTCCATAAGGCTGTCACTTCCAAAATGTACTATAGGAGTGCCTGTTAACCTGATATCCTGGTTCTTTTCATCTTTACTCCAAAACTCTATTTCTGCAAGATGAATGCTGTTTTGTGGTGAGATATAGCGTACGTATCGATAAGTGCGTTTGCTCCCTGTCTCTTTTTCAACTAAAAAGAATGGAGTATCCTTTATCTCATAGAGTGTATCCGACTGCTTAAATTCAGGATTTTCACTGTCTTCAAACCGGGCACCTTTCATGGCTTCGGCAAACTCCAGCATTTGCAAAGATACCTTACATTTTCTGGTGAGTATCATTTTTTGCCTGTTTATCGTATCCGGTTTAAGAATTTCGATGGTTCCTGATGAATCTCTCAACACTACCGGATGAGAGAAAGGGATTAATTCCTCATTTTTATAGGTACAGATTAGATATACGATCCCACTACCTATATGATCAAATTTCATTTTATTGTCTACGATATTCGTATAAGCTACCTTCCGGAGGTTGTCTCCATAACCGAATACGGCCAAATATGCTATTCCATTCTTTATTTCTAGTTCAGGAGTGGTGTCATACGTTATACTATGCATGTCAAAAGTGTATTGATCCGATACATTCTTTATACAGGGATTGCGAAAGAAAGGAGGTATTTTACGTTTGTCTGCGATTTGCCAGAAGAGGCTATTTTTATTTATCGCATAGGTGTGGCGAAAAACATTCGAACTGAATCCATCGGCCAGCGGTACGACTACATTTGCCGGAAAACCACTTTTCAAATTTTTTCCCAGTCGAATATCTCCTCGTTTTTTTTCCTCCGTCGCATGGGTGGTAACGATGCAAGCTATCCAGATAAACTACCCACGAATGATCTTTAAAGGTATTGTTATGCTGGGGGCATAATCCATCATAGCGGGTATTCCCATAGCACGCAATAAAGAGATCATTAATACATACCGTTGATCACATCCACCTGCTTTGGCTTGCTCTAATAAGGGTACGGAAACAAAAGGCATATCCAGTTCATCTATTGTTCAGTATTCTTCTGCGATAAGATCATTTAAATACAAGGCTACCTCTTCGGGGTCGGAAAGATGCTGAATAGAATCTTTTATTCCATAATATTTCTCATGCAATAGTTTGCGCCAATTTGAAATGGGTTCATTACGCACACGGTATGGCAATATATATTCACAAAATTCATCGAACGTAAAATGCCTTGACCAGGGTTCTTGCCAAGCCTTAAAGGCCAGATCAATATTTTCAATCAGGTAATCTGCTGATAACACTTCAATATCTTGCACAATTAATGGACTACGTCCTCCCAGGTCTTTCAACATTTCTATCTGTTCGGCCAACTCCATCCCAAATGCTATTC
>JAJPZL010000258.1 GCA_021204375.1 Bacteroides sp. | reverse complement strand
TTTCATCACATCACCGGTGCGGCTTTTATTTTGCTTTTTTCTCTCCTCTTTTCCTCTTCCACTCTTTTTCTTTTTGATCTTCGAAAAAAACCGGAAATTTTTGGCAATAAATTGAATATTTATATTTTTGCAGTCTGATTGTAAGAATCAGCAATTAATCTTTATATTCTAATAGCTATGAAAAAGAATTTATTTGTATGGATCCTTCTGGGGATCGTGTGTGTATCGTGTGGTTATGAAGATAGTATTCCTCAACCATCTTCCGACAGTAAAATCATCTCTTTATTCTCCCGTGGAACGCCTGTTCCCGACACTTTTGACAAGATACCGGAGCGTACTTTTCAGGAAAACGATAGTATCGGATTGTATCTGGTACCCTCAGCATCGTCCCTGGAAGAGGAGAGGTATGCGGAAAATGCTCTTTTTGTATGGCAGGGTAATAAATTTGTGGCAGAAACCAAACTGTTTTATCCGGACGATCAGACTTCTCTCGATTTTCTGGCCTATTATCCTTACCGCTCGGAAAGTATCGCTACCGGTAGTTCGCTGTTACCGGTAAAGGTGGCTGCTGATCAGCGGAGCGGGAAAGAGTTCCTCCGGTCTGATTTTATGACGGCTTATAAAAGGTCGGTGCAGCCTTCGCAGGAGAGTGTGAACTTAGTTTTCTTTCACCGGCTCTCCCGGCTGGATCTGGCTATTAAGCCCGGTAGGGAGTACGACATGGAGAGTCTGAAAAAAGCCGATATTACGGTGGTGATGAAAGATGTGTATACCTCTTGTCTGTATCATGAAGAGAAGAAGGAGTTCACTGCTTTTGCAGAGGCATCGGATGTCTCTCCTTATACGGATATAGTGGCTACAGAAGATAGCTTAGCGGGATGGTCGGTCATTATGATCCCCCAGACGATTGCTGCCGGTAAAAGTTTTATAGAGGTACTGGTAGATGGAAAAAATTATTCGTTCACGTATGAGGCAGACCGTACATTCGTGGCGGATAAACGGGTCAAACTGACGCTTACCCTTGAAAGCGAAAAAGACCTGGAGATTACAGAGACGGATATCTCCGACTGGTCGGAATCAGTCTATGAAGAGGGAGATTTGAAATCAAAACCTACTCCTAAAGTGGAGATAGAGGCGATGGATTTCAGCCGGAGTGCGATCTGGCACATTGTTTCTCCGAAACAGGAGTTACTGGGAGTGGTTTGCCGGGAGTATCTTTGCTCGGAAGAGTTAAGATCAGTAGCTGTTACCTATTATACTGCGGTAGACGGAACTCCGGATTATACGGAGGGAGAGGTGCTTTATCTGATAGAAGGAGCGGATAAGTCCGGTGGTGGAAAGATCACCTGGCAGGAAAATGAGAATACATTTGACTATACTCCTGTGGACCGGGTTCCCATGACTGCTTTCTATATTACTTCGGATGGGCAGATCACTACGGATGCGACGGAAGGGGTATTCTTTACGCTGTCTGCGGAATTGGTAAAAGATGTGGATGATAATGAGTATGGAGTGGTCAAAGTAGGGAAACAGTGCTGGATGACCTCCAATCTTCGGGTTACCTCGTTCCGGGACGGTACTCTCCTAACGGAGGTAACCGGTAAATTTCCTGAAGGGAAGGCCCCTGCCTACCGGTTGCACGATTCCGGAGAGTTCTCCGAATATGGTTTCTACTATAATGGTCCGATTGTTGCCGGGGATATAGCGCCTGTAGGATGGAAGGTCTCTGCTTCTACGGATTGGGTTACGCTACGGAACTATAGCATTAATGCTTTATCTTTGAAAGATGCGGATTCCTGGACGGATGATTCCGGGAACGAATCTGGTGTTACCGTCCTTCCCGATGGATATATAGATAGTGAAGGAGGAATAAAAATAAATGTAAAGAATACAGATGTAGAGCAGGCGGCTTATTTCTTATGTACCGATGACTCTTATTATATTTCTCTGGGTACGGGAGAGGGGCTCCGAAGAGGAACTGTCGGCAATGAGGTATACGGTGCCAATATCCGCTGTCTGAAGGAGTAACTCTGTTTAGGGTAGCTCCGGCTGTTGGATAGAAAAATGACACATTTTTACTCTGAAAGGGGTGGAAATGTGTCATTTTGTCATAAATTAATCCGTTGTATCTGCAAAAATAGTAGCAGAGGAGGATTGGCAAATGTTTTGAACGGTTCTTTGCGGAAACTTCCTGTAAGAACAAAAACAATTTACGGGATGTTTCTTTTTGAAAACCAAATAAACGTAAATCATACTTATATGAACTTCAATAATTTTACAATTAAATCTCAGGAAGCTATAGAGGAGGCTATTAATCTGGTGAACAGTAAAGGAGGACAGGCTATTGAGCCGCTACACGTGCTCTATGGGGTGATGAAGGTGGGGGAGAATATAACCAACTTCCTTTTTCAGAAACTGGGAGTGAATATTATCCAGCTTCGTTCAGCACTGGAGACGCAGGTCAACTCTTTGCCTAAAGTTTCCGGAGGAGAACCTTATCTGAGTCGTGAGACGAATGATGATCTTCAGCGGGCTATTTCTATTTCTAAGGAGATGGGAGATGAATATGTATCCCTGGAACATATTTTACTGGCTATTCTTACTGAGAAAGGGAGTGCTTCGATCCTGCTGAAAGATGCCGGAGTGAATGAACGCGACCTGAAAGCTGCTGTTAATGAGTTGCGCCAGGGTGAAAAGGTGACTTCGCAGTCGAGTGAAGATACTTACCAGTCGCTCTCTAAATATGCCGTTAACCTGAATGAAGCGGCCCGTAGTGGAAAGCTGGATCCGGTTATCGGACGGGATGATGAGATACGCAGGGTACTTCAGATATTGAGCCGTCGTACCAAGAATAACCCGATCCTGATCGGAGAACCGGGTACGGGTAAAACTGCGATTGTGGAGGGACTGGCACACCGTATTATCCGGGGAGATGTTCCGGATAACCTCCGGAATAAACAGGTCTACTCCTTGGATATGGGAGCTTTGGTTGCCGGTGCAAAGTATAAGGGTGAATTTGAGGAACGGTTGAAGAGCGTGATCAACGAAGTGGTTAAATCGGATGGTAATATTATCCTCTTTATTGATGAGATCCATACATTGGTGGGTGCCGGAAAAGGAGAGGGGGCGATGGATGCCGCCAATATCCTGAAACCTGCGCTGGCCCGTGGGGAGCTTCGTTCTATTGGTGCTACTACCTTAGATGAATACCAGAAATATTTTGAAAAGGATAAGGCACTGGAGCGGCGTTTCCAGACTGTACAGGTGGACGAGCCGGATATATTGAGTACCATCTCTATTTTGCGTGGCCTGAAGGAACGGTATGAGAATCACCATCATGTACGCATTAAAGATGATGCGATCATTGCGGCGGTAGAGCTTTCAGACCGTTATATAACGGATCGTTTCCTGCCCGATAAGGCGATTGACCTGATGGATGAGGCGGCGGCTAAATTGCGTATGGAGGTAGATTCGGTGCCTGAGGGGCTGGACGAGATCTCCCGCAGGATCAAACAGCTTGAAATAGAGCGCGAAGCTATTAAGAGAGAGCAGGATAATATGAAACTGGAATCTCTGAACAAGGAGCTTTCGGAACTAAAGGAACAGGAGAATTCGTATAAGGCTAAATGGCAGAGCGAGAAAGAGTTGATTGACCAGATCCAACAGAATAAGATCGAGGTTGAGAACCTGAAGTTCGAAGCGGAGAGAGCGGAACGGGAAGGCGATTATGGCAAAGTGGCCGAGATCCGTTATGGTAAACTTCAGGCTTTGAATGAGCAGATGGAGCAGACTCAGCAGAAGTTGTATGAGATGCAGGGTAGCTCGGCTATGATCAAAGAGGAGGTCGATGCAGAAGATATTGCGGATGTGGTGTCCCGCTGGACGGGTATTCCGGTTACCAAAATGATGCAGAGTGAAAAAGATAAATTGTTGCATCTGGAAGAGGAGTTGCATAAACGGGTGATCGGCCAGGATGAGGCGATTGAGGCTGTTGCGGATGCTGTACGCCGGAGCCGTGCCGGGTTGCAGGATCCTAAACGTCCGATCGGTTCCTTTATTTTCCTGGGTACTACGGGGGTCGGTAAGACCGAGCTTGCCAAAGCACTGGCGGAGTTCCTGTTTGATGATGAGACCATGATGACCCGTATTGATATGAGTGAGTACCAGGAGAAACATGCTGTTTCCCGGCTGGTAGGAGCCCCTCCGGGATATGTGGGTTATGACGAGGGTGGACAGCTAACGGAGGCGATCCGTCGGAAACCCTATTCGGTGGTACTCTTTGACGAGATCGAGAAGGCTCATCTGGATGTTTTTAATATTCTGCTCCATGTATTGGACGATGGCCGTCTTACGGATAATAAGGGTCGTGTGGTGAACTTTAAAAATACGATCATTATTATGACCTCTAATATGGGAAGTGCCTATATCCAGAGCCAGATGGAGAAACTCAATGATGTGAACCGGGAAGAGGTAATTGAGGAGACCAAACAGGAGGTCATGGAGATGCTCAAGAAGAGTATCCGCCCGGAGTTCCTGAATCGTATTGATGAAACGATCATGTTCCTGCCGCTGAATCAGCAGGAGATCCGGCAGATCGTCTGGTTACAGATCCACGGTGTTGAAAAGATGCTCCAGGCCGGTGGGGTGGACCTGCACATGACGGAAGAGGCTGTAGAGTTTATTGCTAACGCCGGATATGATCCCGAATTTGGTGCCCGTCCGGTAAAAAGGGCTATCCAGCATTATTTGTTGAATGATCTTTCTAAAAAATTGATCTCCCAGGAGGTAGACCGCACAAAACCTATTATAGTGGATGCGATAGAAAATGGGCTGGTCTTTAAGAACTGAGAAGGTTACTTTCTCTCTCAATCAACAGCCAGACTATCAGGAAATGATCCTGAATAGCCTGGCTGTTTTCTGTAACTATAAAATTATACGAAAAATGAAGTCTTCTTCAGTCGTATCAGAGTTTCTGATACTGAGTGATCTCAATATTTTCACTTAATTCTTTAATCACATCCAGGCCGGTAAGAAAATGTTCTGTCTGGTTGTGGAAGTCGATGGCTCCTTTATCTTTCCACTCTTCTATAAAGGTCAGTATATTATTATTCCGGATATCTTCAAAAAGATTGTATGATACATTTCCGGACTCTTTTCTGCTACCTTCGATCATAGGAGTTACGGCCTGGATAAACTCCTGTTTCTTTCCTGCTTTCAGGGTGAATTTTGCTACAATGGTGATCATATATACTTAATTATTAGTGATTATTGTTCGTTAATAGTCGCCTCCTATATCGTAACCGCCGCTCTCCTGGCCCCCTTCATTGCGGTTCTTTCCTCTTTTGGGGTTCATATTGCCGAAGCTATAGGTTACGGTAAGAGAGACCTGCCGGCCTCCCCGCCAGTTCTCTGATTCCTGGCTGAATCCGTCTCCGGATATAACCGTCCGCCATTTCCGGGAGTCGAGCAGGTCGCGTCCGCTTAAATTCAGGCTGATGTTGTTAAAGGATTTACGGAGTCCGGCATCCAGGGCATAGTTCCCTTTCCGGTATCCCTGTGCGGTAACCCGCCTGGAATTGTAATTCCCGGTAAGCTGCATGGAGTAGGAGTGGGGAAGATTGACTATTCCGATCATTCGCAGATCCCAGGAAAAGTCTTTCTGGCTGTTCCCTGTTACTACGGTTTCGAGTCCTTCGGGTTGATAGGTAAAACCGTCCAGTTTATAGTAATAGAGGTTCAGGGTGGATGTCAGGTCCAGCCGCCGGAAGAATTTATTTTTCAGTACGATCTCGGTTCCGGCCGAAGTGGTTTTGGCTATGTTCTGGAAGGTACTTTTCATAATATCTCCATCCCGGTAGCTGATCCGCTGGATCACATCGTCCGTAGTACGGTAATATCCGGAAAAGGAGAGCATGTGGTCTTCCCAGCTTTTTAACCAGTTAAGCTCAAAAGCATTGGAATATTGTGGATTGAGGTAGGGATTACCGAAGGAGATATTGGTGGAGTCTGTTATATTGGCAAAAGAATTGAGTTGTCCGCCCCAGGGTCGTGAAATACGACGGGTGTAGTTAACCTGGACCTCGTTCTCATTGGGTAAACTATAGGTTACAAAGAAGCTGGGGAAAAGACTGAAATATTCGGTTTTGTAGGCCTCTCCGTTTTTCTTTGTCTCTCCGTATTTCAGGGATCGGGTAGAGATGTTGGAATACTCTCCCCGCAAGCCTGCCTGGAAACTGAGTTTGCCGTATTTAGCTCCATAATTGGTGTAAAAGGCATGGATATCCCGGTCGTAGATAAACCTGTTGAAGAGACTCTCTTCGGCGGCCAGAGTGTTTTCTGCTGTTCCCGAATAGGTCTCTACCGGACTATCTTCCCGTCCCAGGGTTCCTTTATATCCGGCCTCTATCTTATGTTTTTCGAGGAAGTTGTTGGTGTAATCCAGCTGGAACTCCAAGTTGTGGTTGTTGATGTCTTTAAGTTGCTTCTGGTAGGAGTTGCTTCTACTTTCATCTTCGTAGAGGGAGTTCTGCTGATAGATCGAAGTATCATCCGACCCCCATTTATTGTAGGAGACAGTAATATCCAGATCGCTTGTTTCTGTAAAATCGCGTTTATAGCCGAGTTCGATATTTCCTCCTGTCATATCATTATCGGAGGAGGTAAGGCGTTGGCTTTGCCGGTAAGAGCCTAGCATATTACTCAGGTAATTTACGGTAGTGCGGTTATCGCCATTTCTCAGCATTCCGAAACCTCCGATACTGAAATGGTCTTTTTCGGTAAGATGATAAGTGAGGCCTGCCCTGCCGAAAAAGTTATTGCCGTCTCCTTTTCTCCGGGTAGTCTGATCTAAATAGGTGGTATCGTTCTCTGAAAAGTTAAGCCGGTCGGAGTATCCGCCTCCTTTGTTTTGCCAGTGACGGTATCCGAGATTGGCATAGGCTTCGAGTTTGCCGCTGCTATAGTTAATGTTCCCACTGGCATTGTAACCGCCCTGGCTGTTCCCACCGGCTTGTACACTTCCATAGTAGCCTGCTTTCCGGTCTCGTTTCAGCATGATATTGATAATACCGGCTGTTCCTTCCGGGCTGTATTTCGAGGAGGGATTGGTGATCACTTCGATCTTTTCAATGCTTTCTGCGGGAAGTTGCTCCAGTATCTGTGCCTGGTTATCTGCTGAGAGTCCGGAGGCTTTTCCATTGATCCAGATGGTAACGGAACTGTTTCCCCGGAGTGAGATCTCTCCTTCGTTATCTACCTCTATGGAGGGGATGTTACTTAAAATATCACTGGCAGAAACTCCGGTGGCAGCGATATTCTGGTCGACGTTGAATACTTTTTTATCAATCTCCATCCGCATTTGTGATTTAACACCCATCACCTGTACTTCGTCCAGTACAAGGCCGTCCTCGGAGAGTAAAATAGTTCTGAGATCAATGTTACCGGCAGCAGAGGAGAGGGATACGACTTGTTCGTGAGGGGTGTATCCCATAAAGGTTATTACCAGTGTATAAGTGTCGTAGGGAACGTTGGACAGAGTAAACTTTCCGTTGTCATCGGTTGAGGATCCGATGGGAAGAAACTCGGTAGAATTCTGTTTCCGGATCCCTACGTTTACAAAACCCAACGGCTCTTTTGTATGTGAGTCTACTACTTGTCCGCTGATACTTCCGCGGTTGTCTGCTCCATATATGAGGTTAATTGTGGCAATCACCATCACCACAATGCTTAACCAAAATTTACTTATAAGTCCTGTCTAACCTTAAATTACCTGTTCTGAGGTGCAAAGAAAAGCATAATCCGGGTGCAACCGGGGTAAAATATTTATTATAAAGTTAAAAAATAATTAACCTCTTTGATTACCAGATTATTTTAGTGTCTCTTTAACCCTGTTAAAATCTCCG
>JAJPZL010000424.1 GCA_021204375.1 Bacteroides sp. | reverse complement strand
ATCCTCTCTATTTTTACGATGAACCTAAAAATCTCTCAGATTTTAACGTTGATCCGATTCTGAATGCCCTTACCGGTGTGTGGAGGCGATTGAAAGTAAAAAAGGTGACTAAACATAGTCACCTTTTTTACTGTGGTACCCGAAGCGGGACTTGAACCCGCACAGCTGCTATAGCCAAAGGATTTTAAGTCCTTCGTGTCTACCATTCCACCATCCGGGCATCCTGATAGGAGAGCGAAAGACGGGATTCGAACCCGCGACCCTAACCTTGGCAAGGTTATGCTCTACCAACTGAGCTACTTTCGCGTTTATCGGCTGCAAATATAGGCTGAATAACTCTATTTGCCAAATATTCGGGGGAGATTTTTTGTTTTCTCCGGAAAAGCGGGGTTTCCTTCCATGTTATCCTTTTTGTAGGGACGCATATTTGCGTCTCCTCCGAGTCCTATGGACGCCTTTTATACATCGGGATACAAATAGGAGGATGCAATAGGGATGTAGAGGAGACGCAAATATGCGTCCCTACATCGGGTTTTTATGAAATAGAGGAGACTATTTCCCGGATCTGGGTTCTCTCTTCATCGGTAAAGGGGGCTACCTGTAAAGCAGAGAGATTATCGCTTAACTGTTTTACGGAGCTGGAGCCTATAATGACAGAGGTGACCAGGGGATTATCGAGTACCCAGGCGATGGCCATAGCGGCCAGGGTGTTGCCTTGTTCCCGGGCCAGTTCGTTAAGCCGGCGGGCGGCTTCTACCTTTTCCGGGGTCACCTGGTCGACCTGTAAGAAGCCGCCGGAACGGGCGGCCCGGGAGTCTTCGGGAATGCCTTTGAGGTATTTTTTAGTGAGTAATCCCTGGGCTAACGGGGAGAAGGCTATAAAGCCGGCTCCGTTTTTCCGTGCGAGTGGAATGGATGCTTCTTCTACGCCCAGGGTAAAGAGGCTGTAACGATCCTGGTAGATCACGCAGGGTACTCCCTGAGCCCGGAGGATGTCGTACATCACCTGTGCCTTTTCGGGAGGATATTTGGAGATCCCAATGTAGAGGGCTTTTCCTTGTTTGACGATGTCGATCAATGCCTGGGCCGTCTCTTCGACCGGTGTAATGCCGTCGTAGCGGTTGCTGTAGAAGATATCGAAGTACTCTAATCCGGTGCGGGTAAGGCTCTGGTGGATGCTGGCCATCAGGTTATTGCGGGAACTTCCGTCTCCGTAGGGGCCGGGCCACATCCGGTGTCCGGCTTTGGAGGAGATGGTCAGTTCGTCCTGATAGGAACGGAAGTTCCATTTAAAGATCTTTCCGAAGTTGGTTTCGGTCGATCCGGGAGGAGGGCCGTAGTTATTGGCCAGGTCGAAATGGGTAATGCCCTGGTCGAAGGCGTACAACAACATATCGGTAACGGTGTCAAAGTTGTCTGTATCTCCGAAGTTGTGCCACAAGCCTAAAGAGAGGCGGGGAAGCAACAGGCCAGAGGTACCGGAGTAGCGGTACTCCATTCCGTTGTGATAACGGTTTTCATTGGGTGTGTCTGCCATAGTTTATTCGGCTCTTTTGGTTTTGATCAGGATGGCTCCGTTGGCTCCCCGGGAACCGTAGATGGCGGCCTCTTTCATGACCTCCACATAGTCTATATCGTAGATACTGATGTGGCTGATATCGTCTACAATGGTGCCGTCTACTACAAAGAGGGGAGTGGAGCTGGCATAGAAGCTTTTAATGCCCCGGATGTTAATATCGCCGGTGTCGCTCGGTCTGCCGGTCGTATGGATATTAAGGCCGGGTATTCTTCCCTGGAGGGCTTGCAGGAGATTGCTGTAACCGGAGCGGCGCAGTTCGTCTCCTGAAATACCGTTGCGGGCCTGGGTTTTGTTTTTGAGTTTAATATAGCCGTAGCCGATATCGACCAGCTGCTGGTCTTCACGGGCATCTACTCCGGAAGTCAGGATCATAACTTTCAGGCTCCGTTTACTGTCTACGGGAACTGCATAACTTTCCCGCCCTTTCCGTTGAGTAAAGACCAGGGTATCGGTGGCGTGAACATCTGTAAAGGCAAAGCGGCCTTTTTTGTCTGTACGGGTTACTTCACCGGTGGAGGTGCGGGTAACTGTGACTCTGGCAAGTGGTTTTCCGGATATATCGGTCACTACCCCGTTAAAGGGTACGGGCTGTTCATATTCATATTCCTGGGCAGAGGCTATCAGGGCGAACAGACAGAACAGGATCGGTAGCAGATGTTTCATGGCTCTCTTTTTTAAAGGGGTGGTTAACTACTGCTTTCTGCCAGCAGGGAGGCTTCGGCAGCTTCTACGGTCTCGAAATCAAATCCATCCATCACCTTTTGCATCATCAGCTGCAGGTTTTCGTTGCAGAGGTTGCCGATGCTGCCCTCGTGGGTGTGACGGACCTGTTTGTTATGGGTAAAGTCTCCTTTTTCAATGTTGAGCCCTACCTCTTTATAGGCATCCCGGAAGGGAGTTCCCTCCTGTACCAGGCGGTTCACCTCTTCTACACTGAATATATAAAGGTATTTGTCGTCGTCTAAGATGTGCTCGTTCACCTTTATTTCGGTAATGATATAGGTGGCCATGCGGATGCACTCTTTCAGCTCGTCAAAAGCGGGCAGGAAGATCTCCTTGATGATCTGCAGGTCGCGGAAGTATCCCGAGGGGAGGTTGTTAGCGATCATCAGGATCTGCTGGGGGAGGCTTTGTATTTTGTTGCACCGGGCCCGGGTAAGTTCGAATACATCGGGGTTCTTTTTATGGGGCATAATACTGGAACCGGTGGTACATTCGTCCGGAAGCTTGATAAAATTAAAGTTCTGGCTGTTGAACAGGCAGGCATCGTAAGCGAGTTTGGAGAGGGTCCCGGCGATACCGGCTAAGGCGAAAGCTACATTCCGCTCCATCTTGCCGCGTCCCATCTGGGCATATACTACGTTGTAGTTCATGGAGTCAAAGCCCAGCAGGCGGGTAGTAAGGGTACGGTTGAGGGGGAAAGAGGATCCGTATCCGGCTGCCGAACCCAGGGGGTTGCGGTTGCATATTTTATAGGCGGCCTGTAAAAAGGTGAGGTCGTCTACCAGGCTTTCTGCGTATGCTCCGAACCAGAGCCCGAAAGAGGAGGGCATGGCGATCTGTAAATGGGTATAGCCGGGCATCAGTATCTCTTTGTACTTTTCACTTTGGCGGATCAGGCCGTTAAAAAGGGGCTCTACGGCTTCGGCTACCTCTTTGAGTTGGGTACGTGTAAAGAGTTTGAGGTCGAGCAGTACCTGGTCGTTGCGGGAGCGTCCGCTGTGTATCTTTTTACCGGTCTCTCCCAAACGATGGGTGAGCAGGAGTTCTACCTGGGAGTGGACATCTTCTACTCCCTCTTCAATGATAAATTCTCCGCGCTCACAGGCGGCATAGATCTTCCGGAGTTCTGCCAGCAGTAGTTCCAGCTCTTCTGCCGTAAGCAGGCCGATCTCCCGGAGCATGGTGATATGAGCCATGGAGCCGAGTACATCGTGTTTGGCTAAGTAGAGGTCCATCTCGCGGTCTTTACCGACGGTGAATTTTTCAATCTCTTTATTGATCTGCGTATTTTTTTCCCAAAGTTTCTGAGCCATAGTTTTCTTATTAATAAGGTATACTTGCCAGCATCTCTACCATCTTCTCCAGCCCTTCCTGGAGGGGTTTCTGGAGCATCCCTTTTATAAAGGGATTGATCTCTACGCCCAGGGTCACCTTCAGTTTGCAGTGCTGCTCATCTACCGGGGTGATCTCTATCCAGACGTTGAAGGGAAGGGGCGACTGAACGGCTTCGAACTTAATAGATTCCGGTGCCTCCCGTTCGATGATCTGTAACCGGATCTCTCCTACGGGAGCAGCATTGATGGTCAGCGAATCCGAATCGAACGATAGGTTTTTGATCTTATCTGCCGGGATCTTGTTCCGGATGCCTTCGAGGTTCGACAGATCGGATAACTTATCATACACCTGCTGCTGAGAAGCGGCAATCTCTTTGACACTGCTTTCAAATTTAGTCATTTTTCTTTTATAATTTGTCAGATAAAACAAAAAGAACTATCCGGATAGGGATACCCTAATGGTTCTTTCGTATTTTATTTGTATGTTTATTACTTACCTGCGTCCCAGTGAGCGGGATCTTTTCTCCACTCCTGCAGGGTTTTGATATCCTCTTCGTCGATATATTCCGTGCGGAGGGCTACCTCGAGTACTGCTTCGTAGTTGGTCAGGGTGACCAAAGGTACTTTGGCATCCTTGAATGCTTTTACTGCCTGGGGAAAACCGTAGGTAAAGGCGGCAACCATACCGATCACTTCGCAACCGTCGCGGCGGATGGCTTCAACTGCTTTGAGGCTGCTTCCTCCGGTAGAGACAAGGTCTTCTACCACTACCACTTTCATGCCGGGACGTAACTCTCCTTCGATCAGATTTTCCAGGCCGTGATCTTTCGGGGTGGAACGTACATATACGAAAGGCAGGTTGAGTGTGTCTGCTACCATGGTTCCCTGCGGGATGGCTCCTGTGGCAACGCCTGCGATGGCATCAACTTGGCCGAATTTTTCTAAGATCAAACGTGTAATCTCTATTTTTACGAAATTACGGAGAGAGGGGTAGGACGAGGTCTTCCGATTGTCACAGTAAAAAGGTGATTTCCAGCCGGAGGCCAAGGTGAACGGGTTTACCGGTTGTAGTTTAATTGCTTTTATCTTGAGCAATTTTTCGGCAAATAATTTCTCTAAAGTTTTCATAACTGCGTTAACTGTCTTATATGATGATACAAAATAAAGAAATCGGGTGAGAATGGAAAATGCATTTACACATTTTTTCAAAATAAAATGCTCGGGCGGTCTCTCTTAATTCACAGCGGCTAAAGTAAGGATGCTTACCTGGGTGCCGGGAATTTCCAGCAGGATCCGGCTACAGGCGGTAAGGGTGGCTCCGGTGGTCAGTACATCGTCTACCATCAGGATGTGTTTATCCCTGAACTGCTCTTTATCGCAGAGAGCGAAGGTGCCGGCCGTATGGGTATGGCGATCGTATACACTTTTGCGGGTCTGGGAGGAGGTGGGGGTATGTTTGTACAGGTTGCCTGTTGCCACAGGGATGTTGGTTACACGGCTGACGCCTCTGGCTATCCACTGACTCTGGTTATAGCCCCGTTCTTTTAATTTTTGTGGATGGAGGGGAACGGGTACCAGGAGGTCGATCCCTTCGAAAAAGTTCTCTGCCTGTAATTCGGTGGCCATATAGCTGCCCAATATCTCTCCGGATGCTTTGTATCCGTTGTATTTCAGCTGGTAGATCAGGGAGCGGTAGCGGCTCCCTTTGGTGTAGTAGAACCAGGAGGAGACGCGCCGGATCTCTGCTTTTCCCCAGAATAGTTTTTCGAGCTCTTCCCTTCCTTTGGGATAGTGGCTGATCCGGGGGAGTTGCATATTGCAGGCGGTACAGAGGATTTTCTCCTGGGAGCTGATCCGGCCTTCGCACACTAAACAGGTGCGGGGATAGAGCAGCGAGAGGAGGAGATCAATCCAGGTAGTCAGACTCTTCTTCACAGCCGATACATTTCCGGATATCGCTCATATCGAAGCCACGCCCGACTGCAAAACGGATGAGTTTGCTCTTTTTCTCCCATTCGGTTTTGCCTTTGACGCTTTTCTCTTTCTGTTTGAGCAGCCCTTTTAAGATATCCAGGTATTCATCGGGATCGATCTTTTCGAGGGCCTCCCGGATCAGGAGTTCCGGGATCCTTTTTTGATAGAGGGCCTGGCTGATCTTGCGTTTTCCCCATTTGGCAAAGCGGTATTTATCGCGCACAAAGGCTTCGCTGTAGCGGGCCTCATCGAGGTAGTTCTCCCGGACCAGTTTTTGGATGATCTGCCGGGAAACCTCCGGGTCGGCTTCCCATTTTTTTAATTTTTCCGTAACTTCGGATATACATCTTTCTGCGGTGGCACAATAGGCCGAGCAGCGGAAGTAAAGTTCTTTTTCGTCCATATTCACAGCGTTGCTTTTATAAATCTCTCTTTACCGGAGAGATCGTGAAGGAGTTCTACATTGGTATAGTTCAGCTCCTGTAGCAGGCTACAGGTCTCCGGACCATATTGGTGATTAATTTCAAAGTAGAGTGTACCGCCCGGGGTTAGGGTTTCCCGGCCGTAAAGGGCAATGGTGCGGTAAAAGAGGAGGGGATCGGTATCGGCTACAAAGAGGGCCTGGTGAGGTTCCCACTCCAGTATATTGGCGCTCATACTGGCTTTTTCCCCATAGGCTACATAGGGAGGGTTGCTTACGATCACATCAAACTGTTCTCCGGCCGGTTTTTTATCCAGGATATCAACCTGTTGGAAATGCACCCGGCATCTGTTGGCCTCTGCATTGCGCCCGGCTATTTGGAGGGCTTCGGCTGAAATGTCCCAGGCATGTACGGTGGCTTTTTCGAGATAGGTTGCCAGGGTAACGGCAATGCAGCCGCTCCCGGTACCGATATCGAGGATAACCGGGGATCGCTCTTTGTTCTCCCGGATGATCAGGTCGGTTAGTTCTTCGGTCTCGGGGCGGGGGATCAATACGCCGGGAGCTACCCGGAACTCCAGCCCGTGAAAGGAGGTGGTACCGGCAATGTATTGAATGGGCTCGTACCTGCGGAGTCTGTCAATAATATTATGCAGGGTTTCGAGTTGGTTTGGTAATAATTCGATATCTTTGCCACTGTACATCTGCAAAGTGTCCAGCCTGAAAAGGTCCCGGCAGATAATGCGGGCAAAGCTTTTCAGCTCTTCTTCCGGATAGAGGTCTTTTAATCCGGTAACAAGGGATGTTACTATATTTTGCATGCTATACATTTTCTGCAAATGTAGAAATTTTAATGATTGGAGAGTGTGAAAAATGACAAATGACGAAAAATATATGGCCCGCACCCTGCAACTGGCGCGGGGAGGATTGAAGGAGGTCTCTCCCAATCCGATGGTGGGCTCGGTGATCGTTTGCCGGGATCGTATTATCGGGGAAGGATATCATGTGCGGTGTGGAACGGCTCATGCGGAGGTGAATGCGGTAAACTCGGTGAAGGAGAAGAAGTTGCTAGAACAAGCTACGCTTTATGTGACACTGGAGCCCTGCTCCCACTACGGAAAGACGCCTCCGTGTGCGGATATGATCATCCGCAACCGCATCCCCCGGGTGGTGGTCGGTTGTGTGGATCCGTCGGAAAAGGTGGCCGGTAAAGGGATTGAACGGTTGCGTCAGGCAGGGGTAGAAGTGGTTACGGGGGTACTGGAGCAGGAGTGCCGGCAGCTCATCCAAAGGTTTGTGACCTTTCATACGGAGAAAAGGCCCTATATTTTGTTGAAATGGGCCCGTTCACAGGATGGTTACCTGGATAAGGAACGGGAAGGGGGAGAGGCGTATCGTTTCTCTACTCCGCTGAGCAGTATGCTGGTACATAAACTCCGTTCGGAGTATGATGCTATTCTGGTGGGCAGGCGTACGGCACAGTTAGATAATCCCTCTTTGACGGTCAGGAACTGGTGCGGGAAGAATCCGGTCAGGATCTGTCTGGACCGCGATCTCAGGATCGGGAAGGAGTGTAAGTTGCTGGATCATACGGCGACTACCCTTATTTTTACGGCACAGCAGAAAGAGAGGGAGGGACAAAATGAGTATGTAACGGTACAGTTTGAAGGGAATATTCCCGGACAGATAGTGGCTGAATTGTATAGCCGGAATATCACCTCTTTGCTGGTGGAGGGGGGAGCCAGGTTGCTGAACTCCTTCCTGGAAGCGGACCTATGGGATGAGATCGTGGTGGAAACGGCTACGGTTTGTCTGCAAGAGGGGGTTGCGGCACCGGTAGTGAGTGATAAATACCTGGCGGAAGAGTTCGGGTTTTTCGGTAGTTCTTTCAAAAGATATCTTCGCCGGGAGGGAGCCATTCTCCG